>CANCDA010000039.1 GCA_947374705.1 Comamonadaceae bacterium
CTGGTGCTGGCCCAATCCACAACATCCACCTTGAAGGGTAAATCTGATTCGGCCAAGGCCTCGCTCAGCGCTGCGCTGACGCGCCAGTCCAGCGCTCGCTCGGTAATGACCGCCAGATCAAGGTCTGAATGCGGCTTGGCCGTCCACCGGGCACGGGAGCCAAATGCCCAGACGGTGTAGCCCGGCAGAAGGTCTTGCAGCAGCTCACTCAAGATGCGCCATTGCGCGGGCGTGATGTCGATCAAGGGCTGCGGCATCAAGCGGATCGCTCAAGAATCTGATCGTGTAGATGATGGGCTTCTTGCTGGAATGCCGGAATGCCGGCCACCACGCTCAAAGCGATGTCTTCGTCGTAGGTGTGGCTGGTCTTGGCGCGCATGTCTCGGTACTGCTTCCACTGCGGCCAGTCGCCCAACAGCAGGCCGTGCTCACTGGCCGAGCGAATCAGGTAAGAGAAGTCAGCGCTGTCAAATTCGCCGGGTGTGGGAGACGCCGCTTCCAGGTAGCGCTTGAGCATTTTGTGCGCCAACTCATAGGTGAATTCAAAGCGCTGAATCAGCCCGTCCCGAATTTGGGTGTCGCTGGTGTCGAGCAGGTAGCGCGCCATGCCCTCGTCCAGCCGACGAAGGGCGTTGCTCAATGGGGAGATATCTAACGGCATGGCGGGTAACTCTCAGTCTTGCGTTCGCGGTAGCTCGGATTATTCAGGAGAAGTCCCAGCTCAGACCGCCTACATCCGACCATAGGCAAAGCCGCTGACGGCTTCGCTGCCCTCCACCTTGTCGATCAGGCGCATTAGGGGCTTGAGCTCGATGTAGCGGTTGGTTGTGGCGCGGATGTAGTGGATGAAGCGGGGGGTGTCGGCCAGGTACTGGGGCTTGCCGTCGCGCAGCGTCAGGCGCGCAAAGATGCCGGCCACTTTGAGGTGACGCTGCAAGCCCATCCACTCCACGCCCCGGTAGAACTCGCCAAAGTCATCGCCCACGGGCAGACCCGCAGCGCGGGCCTTTTGCCAGTAGCGGATGGTGACGTCGAGCACAAAGTCTTCGTCCCAGCTCAAAAACGCATCACGCATGAGGCTGGCGATGTCGTAGGTGATGGGGCCGTACACGGCGTCCTGGAAGTCCAGAACTCCAAGTGGGGAGCCCTGCATTAGATTTCTAGGCATGAAGTCACGGTGGACATAAACGCTGGGCCAGCTCAGGTTTTGCGTGATGATGTGCTTGAACGCGGTGTCCAACGTCTGGCGCATCGCGGTGTCGATCTCGATGCCCCTGTGGCGTGTCAGATACCACTCGGGGAAGAGTTCCAGCTCGCGTTTGAGCAGTGCTTCGTCATAGGCGGGCAGCACCTCGGGCTTGGAGGCCAGTTGCCAGGCAATGAGAGTGTCCACGGCTTGCAGGTACAGGCCCAGGTTGGCTTGCGCGTTCTCGCGGTTGATGACTTGCATCAGGGTTTGCGCGCCCAAGTCGCTCAGAAGCATAAAGCCTTGGGCCTGCTCCCAGGCCAGCACCTGCGGCACGTTCAAGCCTGCGGCCTGCATCAGACCTGCCACGTGCACAAAAGGCGCGCAGTTTTCCTGCGCCGGGGGCGCGTCCATGATGATGCGGCTGCCGTGGGTGCTGTCCACGCGAAGGTAGCGGCGGAAGCTGGCATCGGCCGAGGCCAGGCGCAGGCTTGCGCGCTGGAGCTGCTGCGGGACTTCGAGGGCGCTGAACCATGAGTGGAAGGCGGCTTCGCGCTCGGCGCTGGCCCAGGAGATGGCGGTTTCAGACATGGGGTGGGCGCTTGGGCGCGCAAGAGTGGCGGGGACGGTGGTCATGGATAATCCATTCTACAAAGCTGCGCCTGTGCGCGACAGCGCTGTGCACTGAACCCTTGAATTGAATGTCCGCCCTTTGCCTATTGTCCGATGCGTTTGCTGCCGCCTGAATTGAAGGCCCAGCGGTCTAGCCCCCGCTTTGCACTGCGACCACTGGCCCTGCTGGTGTGTCTGCTGTGCCAGGCTGAGTTCGTGCGCGCGCAAGCGATGGATGTCGCGTCTGAAACGCCAACAGAACCCCCGGCAAAGCTGAAAAACAGTCCATTTCTGCAAGACAAAATCAACCCAGCGCAGCGCAGTCAACTGCCCACTTTCCTTTTTGGCGACATCCTCACCGGGCAAACCGACAAAGACATGGTGATGCAAGGCCAAGCGGAGTTGCGGCGCGGCGATACGGTGATCCGCTCTGACCGACTCAGCTACGAGATCCCCGAGGACAAACTGCGGGCCAGCGGTCATGTGCGCGTCAACCGGGCAGGCAATGTGTTTGAAGGGCCGGAGTTGGAGCTCAAGGTCGATGCCTTTGAGGGGTTTTTCAAACAACCCAGCTACCGGTTTTTGGCCACTGGGGGCCACGGCGAGGCCGACCGCATTGATTTCCTGGACGACAAGCGCGCTGTGGTTCATAACGCCACCTACACCAGCTGCCAGCGCACACCGGGCCCTGGCTGGTTGCCGGATTGGTTGATGCGCTTTACCACCATGCACGTGGACACCGAAGACGATGAGGCGGTGGCCACAGACGCCAAGCTGAGCTTCAAGGGCAGCACCTTGCTGAGCTTGTCGTCTTTGAGTTTTCCACTCAGCGACAAACGCAAGTCGGGCGTACTGCCCCCCACCTTTGGGGTGGACAGCACCAGCGGCACGGTGGTCACTGTGCCCTACTACTGGAGCATCGCGCCCAACCGGGACGCCACGCTGTACCCCACCGTCATGAGCAGCCGGGGTTTTGATCTGGGCGGTGAATTCCGCTACTTGGAGCAAAGCTACAACGGGCAACTGCGTGCCAACTACATGCCCGGCGACAAGCTCAGCGGCACCGACCGCTGGGGCGCGGCCTACCTGCACAAGGGCGTCATCGACACGGGCTTGGCGGCGGTGGGCAGCATCGGCCTGAGCCTCAATTTGAACCGGGTGAGTGACGACAACTACTGGCGAGATTTCCCACGCGGCAGCACGGCACTCACACAACGTTTGTTGCCCAACGATGTGTCCTTCAACTGGGCCAAAGGCGATTACTCGGCCGCCCTGCGCACGGTGAGCTGGCAAACGCTGCAAGACGTGAGTTCGCCCATCGTGCCGCCCTACGACCGCATGCCCCAGCTCACGGCGCGCTACGGGCGTTTGGATGCGGGCGGCTTTGATTTTTCGGTAGAAGGAGACACCACCCAGTTTCAGGCCAATCGGGTGTTGACGGGGCAACCCAATGCCCAGCGCAGCTTCATGCTCTCGCAAATCAGCCGCCCCTGGCTCGATGCGGCGGGTTTCATCACGCCTAAGCTGCAATTGCATGCCAGCACTTACCAATTCGATGCGCCCTTGGCCAATGGCGATAACGCGGCCGCACGCGTGGTGCCCACCTTCAGCCTGGACAGTGGCTTGGTGTTCGAGCGCGATGCCAGTTATTTGGGGCAGAGTTTTCGCCAGACCCTGGAGCCGCGCCTGTTTTACGTGTACACGCCGTTTCGTGACCAAAGCAAGCTGCCCAATTACGACTCGGGCGCGTACGACTTCAACTTTGCCAGCATCTACACCGAGAACGCGTTTGTGGGTAATGACCGCATCGCTGACAACAACCTGCTCACGGCCGGTGTCAGCACGCGCTTGCTAGACCCCCACAGTGGCGCCCAGATCGCCAGCTTTGGCGTGGCCCAACGCTATCGCTTTGCCGACCAGAGCGTGACCCTGCCGGGCGGCAGCCCTTCATTGGCGGGCTTGAGCGATGTGATGCTGGGGGCCTCGGTCAACTGGGATCGCCACTGGGTGCTGGACTCCACCGTGCAATACAACCCCAGCACCTCGCAATCGGTGCGCTCCTCCGTTGGCACGCGCTATACGCCTGGACCCTACAAGGTGCTGAATGTGGCTTACCGTTTTCAGCGCGACATCAGCGAGTTGATTGATGTGGGCTGGCAATGGCCATTGACGCCTGCCGCCGCCGATACGGGTCGCTGGTACACCGTGGGCCGACTGAACTACAGCCTGCCCGACAGCAAGCTGGTCGATTCCATTTTTGGTTTTGAGTACGATGCGGGGTGTTGGGTGGGCCGTGTGGTGCTGGAACGCTTGTCCACGGGTTTGGCCACCACCAGCCAACGCATCATGTTTCAGTTGGAGTTGGTTGGTTTTTCCAGGCTGGGCATTGACCCGTTAACGACTTTGAAAAACAACATTCCCCGCTACCAGACCCTGCGTGAGCAGGTGAGCCCGATCAGCCGTTTCAGCAATTACGAGTGACCTTTATGACTTCTCGCCCCATGACTTCTGCAACTGCCTGCCTCATCGCCCTGGCCTTGATGGGCATCTCAGCCCAAGCCCAGGTGCTCAGGCCTTCAAACACCTTGACGACGCCCCTGCCTCTGGTTTTTAACAGCTCCGCCACAGTGCGGCAGGCGGACTTCATCGTGGCCATCGTCAATGCCGAGCCCATCACCAACACCCAGGTTCAGATGGAAGTTCAGCGCACCTTGCAAATCCTGGCCGGTCAGGGCCGCCCTGCGCCCAATGCGCGGGAACTCGCCGCAGAGGTGTTGGACCGCCTCATCACCGAGCGGGTGCAACTGAACCAAGCCAGTGAGACCGGCCTCAAGGTGGAAGAGTCCTCGGTCGAGCAGGCTGTACAAAACGTAATGCGGCAAAATAAAGTGGATTTGCCAGAACTCAAACGCCGTCTGGCCAAAGACGGTGTCGAGTACGCCCAGTTTAGAAATCAGTTGCGTGAGCAAATCACCTTGACCCGTTTGCGTGAGCGCGACGTGGAGCCTCGCGTCAAGATCAGCGATGGGGAGGTGGATCAGTACATCCAGGAGCAGCAAGACATCAGCGCCAACCCGGCCAATGTGCAAATGAACCTGGCGCACATCCTGATTGCGGTGCCCGAAACCGCCAGCTTGCCCGAGCAAGCCAGCTTGCAGGCCAAAGCACAGCAGGCCATGACGCGTGCGCGTGCGGGCGAAGACTTTGCGGCCTTGGCGCGTGAGTTCTCCAGCGCAGCTGACCGCGCCAACGGAGGGCAGCTTGGTTTGCGCACGGCAGATCGTTATCCATCGCTGTTTTTAGACGCCACGCAGAAATTGAAAGTTGGCGAACTCTCTGGGCTCATCCGCTCTGGCGCGGGCTGGCACATTGTCAAAGTGATCGAAAAGCGTTCGGCCAACTTGCCGCCCACCGTGGTCGCGCAAAACCGCTCGCGCCACATCCTGCTGAGCCTGAGCCCCCAGCTCAGTGAGGCGGCGGCGGTGGAGAAGCTCAATGACTTTAAAAAACGCATTCAAACCGGGCAAAGTGACTTTGCCACACTGGCGCGCGAGAACTCTCAAGACGGCAGTGCCGCACAGGGCGGCGATTTGGGCTGGGCCAATCCTGGGCAGTTTGTGCCTGAGTTCGAAGCGGTCCTTCAATCACTCGCCCCGGGTGAGGTGAGTGCGCCTTTGACCTCGCGTTTTGGCGTGCACTTGATCCAATTGATGGAGCGTCGCAATGCCCCTGTGGGTGAGCGTGAGCAGCGCGAGATGGTGCGCAGCATGTTGCGCGAGAAGAAGCTGGATGAAACCTATATCAGCTGGGCGCGTGACCTGCGCGCCCGCGCCTACATTGAACTGCGCGAAGCCCCGCAATGAAACACATTCCACGCAAGCGTTTCGGCCAGCACTTTCTGGCCGACCGCAGCATCATCGAGGACATCGTTCAGGCGATCAACCCGCAGCCGGGGCAGGTGATGGTGGAGATTGGCCCAGGACTGGCCGCCCTCACGCAACCGCTGGTGGAGCGGCTGGGGCATTTGACCGTGATTGAGCTGGACCGCGACTTGGCCGTGCGTTTGCGTGCGCACCCGCAACTCGCCGTGATTGAGTCCGATGTGTTGAAGGTGGATTTCGCACAATTTTCCAACGCCAAGAACACCAAGCTCAGAGTGGTCGGTAACCTGCCCTACAACATCTCAACGCCCATTCTGTTTCATCTGCTTGAGTTTGTGGATGTGATTGAAGACCAGCACTTCATGCTGCAAAAAGAAGTGATCGACCGCATGGTGGCCAAGCCCTCCACGTCGGACTACGGCCGCCTGAGCGTGATGCTGCAATGGCGCTATGCCATGGAGAACGTTTTGTTTGTACCGCCTGAGAGCTTTGATCCCCCGCCCCGGGTCAACAGCGCGGTGGTGCGCATGGTACCGCGCGTTGACCCCGCAGCCGTGAACGTGAAGCGCTTGAGCGAGATTGTTCAAGTGGCGTTCAGCCAACGCCGCAAATTATTGCGTCACACCTTGGGCCGTTGGCTCGAAGAAAAGCAAATGGACGGCACGTTTGATGTGCAGCGCCGGGCTGAAGAGGTGCCGGTCGATGAGTACATTGCCCTGGCCTTGCGGGCTTAAAACGGCTCAGCCCGGCGGTGACATGAAGCCCATGCCGCGCGATTCGCGCACCTCGGGCTTGACGCGGTGTTCGGCCTCCAGTTGGGCTAAATACTCCAGCGGCTCCAGCGTCGCATCCAGGATCACCGCTTGCCGCCGCACAGCGGCGAAGTCGCCCAGGCAGAGTTGCGTCAGCTCGGCCAGCCGGGTTTTTGTCTGCGGCGTGAGGGCGGCGGCGTCACCCGCCAGGGCTTCGGTGATGAACATGGCTTCGCGTTGCGCGGGTTGGAGTGGTTTGAACTGAATTTTGAAAGTGAAGCGCCGCAGGGCGGCCTGGTCGATGCTGTCGAACAAGTTGGTGGTGCAGATGAAGATGCCGTTAAAGCGCTCCATGCCTTGCAGCATTTCGTTCACCTCGGTCACTTCATAAGTGCGTTGCGCGCCGCGTCGGTCTTGTAAAAAACTGTCGGCCTCGTCCAGCAGCAGCACGGCGTTCTCGGCCGCGGCCTCGGCAAACATGGCGGCCATGTTGTGCTCGGTCTCACCGATGTACTTGCTCATCAAATCGCTGGCCTGCTTGATGATGAGGCCGCGGCCCAGGGTGCTGGCAATGTGCTCGGCCAGCGCGGTTTTGCCGCTGCCCGGTGGGCCGTAAAAACACAGGGTGCCGTGGCCACGCGCTTGCAGGGCTTGCACCATGCGTGGCACTTCAAAACGGCTCTCCACATGCAGCAGGCTCAGGTCGTAATGGGTGACAGATTCACGCGCTGGCCCGCCGTCGGGGTGCTGGCCCAGGGCGAGGTCGGCGTTGTGCAGTTGGCGCTCGATCAGGGTTTCTTGCGTGGAACTCTGTGCGTCGTTGGAGCGACTATGTAGGTCAACCAGTCCGCTGACCTGTAGCGCTGGCCCGACCAGTCCGGCAAAGCGAACTGCCGTGCGAATCTGCGCCGGGGTCAGCCCCTTGCGTGCCGCTAGCCGGGCCACAAACGCATCGCTCACGTCCACGCCTTCCAGCGTCTTGCGCACCAGGCCTTCACGCGCGCCGGGGGGGGGGCTTTTGAGCTCCAGGTGGTAGGCAAAACGGCGACGAAAGGCGGGGTCGATCTGCTCGATGCGGTTGGTGACCCACAGCGTGGGCACGGTGTTGGATTCCAGAATTTGATTGACCCAAGCCTTGCCGCTGACACTCACGCTCGCACTGCGCGGTATTGCGCTTTGGTCGGCGCGCGCCAGCCACTGAGCCGCCTCGCTGGAGATGGGCGGGAACACGTCTTCTACCTCGTCAAACAACAGCGCAGAGTGGGCGCTGCCCTTGAGGAAGACCTGCGCAATTTGCAGCGAGCGGTAGCGGTCGCGTCCGCTCAAAGCGTTGCCGTCCCGGTCGGCGTACTCCACCTCGTACAGCGCCAGCCCCGCGCTTTGGGCCACCACCTTGGCCAGCTCGGTCTTGCCCGTGCCCGGTGGGCCGTAGAGCAGCACATTGACCCCCGCCTCGCCACGCGCCACGGCGTTGCGCAGCAGGGCGCACAGCATGTCCACGTCTTGTGACACGAAGCTGAAGTCGCCCACGTTCAAGGCGCTCTTGGTGGAGGGCCGGGTGAAGACGGCCATCAACTCGGCCTGGTCGCGGTACTGGCGCATCAGCACCGGGGGCAGCTTGTCGCTGACCTTCATCAGGTCGGCCATGTCGGTGATGTTGTGCTCAGAGATCAGGTTCTCCACCAAGCCGATGCGCTCCAGCCGCGAGCCCGCGCGCAGGGCTTCACCCACCTCGACCGCGTTGACGCCGGCCAGTTCGGCAATCACCGCGTAGGCTTCGGGCGCGCTATTGACCTTGAACTCCACCAGCAGGCTGCGCAGCTCGCGCTGGTAGCGCGCCAGCGTGCCGTAGAGCAGCAGCGCGCGCTCGGCTTGGTTGAGCTGGAGCAGACTGGCCAGGGCGTCGATGTTTTTCTCCACCAGGGTGGATTGTTTTTTCAGTACATGGCTGAGCCAATCTTTGGTGGCCACGAGCACGCTCATCAGGTCTTTGGGCTGGGCCTTGGCGTATTCGTCCAGGTAAAAGAACAGCGTGCCCTCTTCAAACGGGCCACGCCAGTCGCCAAAGCGGGCCAGAAATTCAACAGGATTCAAGCCCTCGTGGCCGCCCCAGGCTTCATTGGTGGCGCAGCGCCAGCGGAGGAATTCGCGCAGCCGCTGCAACACCGGCAGGGGCCAGACCAGGTGACGGCCCGCCAACGAGGTGACACCGTTGAGGTCACGCCGCGCGTTGAAGCCCGCACCCATGCGAGCGGCCAGGGTCAGGACGAATTGTGAGCACATCAAGTCCAGCACAGGCGCGTCTTTGAGCCCTGGGGAAACCAGGAGCTGTCCACTCGCCTTGTCTGCCAACAAACGCTTGACCATCCACGCCCTCCATCAGGTTGCATGACGAGGTCACCATAGCGCAGTCTGGGGAAAATGTAAAATCCGGGCCTGTTTACTTGTTTCCCGCGCAGGCGGGAATCCAGCCCTCTCCTTAGGAAACCGCCATGTCAAGCCACGATCACTCCGCCAAGCCCCAGTCTGATGACCCGATGGAAAACATCGTTCACGCTATTCCCTACGTGATCCCCGCTGCCGGTGCGTTGTTGATTTTTCTGCTGGCCTTCATCGCCGTGTTCATGGCCTAAAGGCCAGTGCCGTTAGCGCTTCATCGCGCTGCGGCATGATGTGAACCCCCTGCGCTGGCAGGTTCACCAGCACGGTCGAGCCCAGCCCTGCTTTGAGCGAGCGCAGATGCGCGCTGGACAGGTTCAGCGTCACGCGCTGACCGGACAGGGCCTGTGGCACTAACGTGCACAGGCTGGTTTCCCCCAGCGACAACACGTCCACGAGTTCACAGGCGATCCGGTTCACGGGCTCATCATTCAGCGCATCGTTCAGGGCATCAGCCCGAACCACATCCACTTGCTCGCCCGCCAGCACCCAGCTTACCGATGCGCCGTCCTTGAGTCGGTTTTTGTCCCGCACCTGCAAGTCGAGTGACGTGCTTGACTTGTCATCGACCCAGCGCAGCAAGCCCCAGCCTGGCTGTTGTTTGAAAAATCGCCCCTTGAAGTGGTTTTGAATCCCCACCAAGTCGGCCACCCGGGCGTTGCGCGGGCTGGCAAATACCTGGGCCGGCGGGCCACTTTGCAAGGTTTGGCCCGCGTCCAAAATCACCACCCGATCGGCCAGGCGGCGGGCCTCTGACAGGTCGTGCGTGACCAGCACCATGGGCGTGGACACGTCTTTGCGCAAGGCCGCCAGCTCGCGGTACAGGGTTTGTCGCGTGGGTTCGTCCACGGCAGAGAAGGGCTCGTCCAGCAGCAGCACACCCGCACGGGGTGAGGCATCGCCGTCCAGCGGCGTGACGCGCATCAAGGCCCGTGCCAAGGCCACCCGCTGCTGCTGCCCGCCCGAGAGCTGGGCCGGGCGGCGCAGCTCTAGCCCAGCCAAGCCCAAACGCTCGAACAAGGCCGCAATTTTTACAGGGTTTAGGCCACTAGCCCTTTGTGAATTAGCGCCAGAAGCTACGTTTTCCATAGCGGTTAAATGTGGAAATAGCGCGTAGCTTTGAAACACCAAGCCCACGCGTCGTTGTTGTGGCGTCCAGCGGATGCCCTGGGCCGAGTCAAACCAAAGCTCGGAGCCCGCTTGCACCGAGCCTGTCAGGCTAGGTGCGCGCAGCAGCCCAGCCACCGCCCGCAGCAGCGAGGTTTTGCCGCTGCCAGAGGGGCCAAGCAGGGCCACCAACTCGCCCGCCTCGCAGTCGAACTCGGCGTTCAGGCGCATCGGCGACGCGTTGTGCAATCGAACCTGGAGCTTGGCCATGCGCTGTGACTGCTCTTAACGCTCTTGCAAGCTGCGGGACGCAGCCTGTCGTCGATCGGCCGCAAACACCAGCGCCAGCGCGCCGACCGACAAACCCACCAGCGCCAGCGCCATGCTGTGGGCGCTGGCCATATCAAAGGCCTGCACCCGGTCGTAAATCGCCACGCTCAGGGTGCGGGTCTCGCCCGCAATGTTGCCGCCCACCATCAGCACCACGCCGAACTCGCCCAGCGTGTGCGCGACAGTCAGCGCCACGCCCGCCAGCAGACCGGGCCAGGCCAGTGGCAGCTCGATCTTCCAAAAGGTTTGCGCCGTGCTCAGGCCCGACACCCAAGCCGCCTCGCGCAGGCTGTGGGGCAGGGCGGCAAAAGCGCGCTGAATGGGCTGCACCATGAAGGGCAGGTTGACCAGCACGCTGGCCAGCAGCAGGCCTTCAAAGCTGAAGACCAGGCGCAGATCCAGGTGCGCGGCCAGCCAGCCACCGACGGGCGAGCCTTGCCCCAAGCCGAGCAAGAGGTAAAACCCGATCACGGTGGGCGGCAAGAGCAGGGGCAGCAGCAGCAGTGCCTCCAGCACCGGCTTGCCGCGCCAATCGGTCAGCGCCAACCAGCGTGCCAGGGCCAGACCGAGCGGCAACAGCACCGCCGCCGTCAAGGCAGCGAGCCAAAGGGAAACGCGAGCAGCTTGCCAATCCATGGGGCGATTATCAACGCGCGCTTGACAGGCTTTGACTTAGCGGTAGCGCAGCTTCATCACCAAAATCCCCGCCGACAGCGTGAGGGTGGCCGCCAAGTAGCCGATGAGTTCGGTCAGAGGCATCAAAGCAGGCCCGGCACGGTGGCGCTCCAGGCGGGGGTTGAGCGCACGGTTTTGCTGAAGGCGATGACGCAGTTGCGGCCCTGCGACTTGGCGCGGTACAGGGCACGGTCGGCGTTGCCAATCAGGTCCTCTGGCGTCAAGCCGTTCATTGGGTAGTCAGCCATGCCAATGGACAGGGTGGCCTGTAGGCGCTGGCCATTCACTTCAGTCACCGTGTCGGCAAAGGCTTGACGCCACTGCTCGGCCCGCGCCAGTGCAACCGCTGGGGTCATATGGGGCAGCAAGAGCAAAAATTCTTCGCCACCAAAACGGCACGCAATATCGTCGGCACGAGCCTGATCGTGCAGCAGGCGGGCGAGGCTTTTAATGACTTCATCACCCGCTTGGTGGCCGTGTTGGTCGTTGATGTTCTTGAAGTGATCCAGGTCAATCAGCATCAGCCACAGGCGGTGGCCTTCGCGCTTGCAACGGGCCATCTCACGCGCCAGGGTGCTGTCCAGGTAGCGCCGGTTGTACAGGCCGGTGAGGGGGTCGCGGTTGGCTTGTTCTTTGAGCTGTATTTGGAGGTGTTGGTTTTCAAGCAGCTGGGCTTGCAAGTCGGCATTGGCGTGGTGCAGGGCTTGCTCGCTGTGGCGCAGCTCGCGCCGGGTGTCGCGCAGGTTGATGCTGCGCTGGTAGGCCGCGCTGGTGACAACCAGCAAATAAACCATAAACCCCACAACGCACAGCCCGGTGGTCAGCGTGTTGGTGTCGGGTGTGAATTTCAAATGGCCTAGAGCTACCCAAGCCAGCACGCCTGCGCCAAAGAACAGCGAGGCTTGTAGCGCGCCCAACAGGTTGCGGTAAAACGCGACGTTCATCAAGGTCGCGCCGAAGAGGGTGAAGGTGATCCACACCGGCAAACCCGAGACAGCGCACCACAGGCCCAAGAAGAAGGCGTCAACCAAGAGGTTTTTGAGCTCGGCGTCCAAAGGGCGTGGCGCACGCCGCGCACGCCAAAACAGCAGATGCGGATAGACAAAAAACTGGAGCAGCAGCAGCCCCCACAGCAGCCGCCCCGCGCCATTACTCCACCAGTGCGCGGCAAAGATGGCAAACGCCATGACGAACGATGCCGTGCGCACCCGGTAGTTGGCCAGGACGAAAGGGTTGATCGGCTCGCCGGGGCGTTTTAAGGACGAGGGGCTCAACATGTTGAGGTTCAGTCAGGCGCGGACTTATTGGGCGAAAGGGTTTTGGGTGGGCTCGGGTATTGTGCATCCCGAATTGACCATTCTACAAAGGCCTCCAGCGCCGGTCGCGCCGCCTGCGCGTTGGGGTGGTTGACGATGGCCACCAGCACCTGGCGTTGCCCGCTGAGCGCGTGCACATAACCCGCCAGGGCCACCACATCGCGCAGGCTGCCGCTCTTGAGGTGGGCGCTGCCAGAGGCCTTGCCCTTGATGCGCTTGAGCGTGCCGTCCACACCGACGATGGGCAGTGAGGCCACCAACTCGGGCATCAGGGGTGAGGCCCAGGCGGTTTGCATCAGGCGCGCCAAAGCATCGGCACTGATGCGCTCGGTGCGCGACAGGCCCGAGCCGTTGTCCAGCACCGGCGGCTGGGCGTTGCCCATGCGCTCACGCCACCAGTCTTGCACCAGCGCGCGTGAAACGGCCAAGGTGCCCACGCCTTTACTTTGCCAGCTCAGGGTGAGGAAGAGCTGCTGCGCCATCACGTTGTTGCTGAACTTGTTGATGTCGCGAATGGTCTCGGCCAGCGTCTCTGAGCTCACGCTGAACGTGGCGTTCAGCCCCGCAGGCACTTGGCCCTCACGCACGCGGCCTGTGAGTTGCCCGCCCATCTCACGCCACACGCCCTCTACTGCACGCGCGCTGTAGCTGGCCGGGTCAGCGTAGGCCACAGGCCAGATTTTTTCACCGCAACTGGCCGCATACGTGCCGCCAAAGCGGATGCGCTTGGTGTCGCTCAGGTCGGCTTTGAGTGCGACGCGGTAGTCGGCGCATTCGCCGTTGACCAGGGGCACGCTGGCCTGCATCTGCACCCCGGCCAGCGGGGGCTCGAAATGGACCCGTGCCACTTGCGCGGCGCGATCAGGCACAAAGGTCATGACCACCGATTTGAAGTTGAGCAAGAGCGCATCGGGCGCGGCGTTGTAAGGGCGCAGCGGCTCGCCGTCAAAGTCACCGGGGTTGGGCGCAAGTGTTTCAAACGCGCTGCGGTCGAGCACGATGTCACCTGCAATCGTTTTGATGCCCAGGCCCTGCACGCGGCGCAGCAAGAGCCACAGCCGCTCCAGTACGAGCTTGGGGTCACCCTGGCCTTTGACATACAAGTTACCTTGCAAGATGCCGTCTTTCACCGGGCCGTCCATGTGCACCGCTGTGGCCCAGACAAAGGCCGGGCCTAAAGTGTCCAGCGCAGCATAGGTGGTGACCAGCTTCATCACCGAGGCCGGATTCATGGGCACGTTGGCGCGGTGGCTCAGGCGCGGTGCAGTTTGGCCATCGGCGGCAACCACCAGCAGTGAGACGGCCTCCAGTGGCACTTTGGCACGGGCCAAGGCGGCGCTGACGGCGGGCGGCAGCGTGCCCTGCGCGTGGGCGCTGCCCGCGAGGGTCACAAAGGTTAGCAGTAAGACGAGGAGCGCACGCATGATTAGGGTAAGGTACTTCTGCCCGCGAGTCTAAGTGAGACTAATTCACCGCAATCACAAGTCAGCCGTCGATAATCTCACAATGCATTTCCTCCAGCGCTGGTCGCCCAAAACCGTGGGCCTCGTCGCCGCCTTCATCACCGTCGTCATCTGGACGGGCTTCATCGTCATTGCCCGCGCCTCGGTCAAGGGCACGCTCACGCCGTTTGACATTGGGCTGGCCCGCATCCTCGGTGCCAGTCTGGTGCTGGTGCCGCTGGGGGGGTGGTTGGTGCGGCAGGATAGTCAGCGGGCATCCAGCTTGTTCGGCCTGTCGCCGCTGTCCCTGCGCATCACCGCCACCTGCGGCGTCTTTGGTGGCTTGGCCTATGCCGCGCTGGCCTACAGCGGTTTTACCTTTGCCCCGGCGGCCCATGCCTCGGTGCTCATGCCCGGCAGCTTGCCGCTGTGGACCTCCCTCTTGGCCGTGCCGCTGCTGGGCCTGCGCATCACGCCGGTGCGCGCGCTCGGCCTGGCCTTGATCGTGACGGGCGACCTGCTGGTGGGCGGGGCCAGCCTGCTCAAGGCCTTTGACGGCGGGCAGGTGTGGAAGGGCGACCTCTTGTTCATGACGGCCTCACTGTGCTGGGCCATCTACAGCGTGCTGACGCGCCGCTACGCGCTGGAGCCGGTGCGTGCCACCGTGGCCATCACCGTGTTTGCGCTCATGACTTACGTGCCGCTGTACGGCCTGCTCTTGCTCACCGGCGTACTGCACAGCCAGTTGCTGGCAGCACCGCTGGGCGAGGTGCTGTTCCAGATGGGCTTTCAGGGCCTGGGTTCGGTGGTGATCTCAGGCATCACCTTCAACCTGATGGTGCAACACTACGGCCCGGTGCGCTCCACCATGATCACGGCTTTGGTGCCCGGCCTGTCGGCACTGGCCTCAGTGTTTGTTCTAGGTGAGCCGCTGTACTGGAACCTGATGGCCGGGCTGGCGCTGGTGACGGGGGGGATTTTGTTTGGCGTGCGCAAGGTGCAATCAACTAAATAGCATTCCTTACCTTCTTGAACAATCGACAACCAACACCGCGATTTTGTGTTTCAAAGCCTCGGGCACAGAGGCGATCAACCGCTGCTGTAGCTCTTGTGGCGTCTTGGGTTTGGTGCCGCCGTCGCTGGCTTTGAGCTGACCCGTGAACCAGAAGACCAAAAAAATGCCATAGCCATCACTGGCCGACTCGCGCCCGTACTTGGCCACCAACTGTT
>CANCDA010000040.1 GCA_947374705.1 Comamonadaceae bacterium
AAAGTGCACCAGTGGTTTGAGAACTTTTGGAACACCAAGCTCGACGACCAACCCGGCTACACCGTGGTGGAAATCATGCACAAAATTTTGGCGGATGACAGCGACCCGCACAAGATTCGCGGCATGTACGTCCAGGGTGAAAACCCGGCCATGAGCGACCCGGACCTGAATCACGCCCGCCACGCCCTGGCCTCGCTGGAGCACTTGGTGGTGCAAGACATTTTCATGACCGAAACCGCTTGGCTGGCCGATGTGGTGCTGCCCGCCACCGCTTGGCCCGAGAAGACAGGCACGGTCTCTAACACCGACCGCATGGTGCAGCTCGGAAAGCAGGCGATTGATCCACCGGGTCAAGCCAAGCCTGACCTGTGGATCATTCAGCAGATTGCTAATCGCATGGGTTGTGGCTGGAATTACGAAGGTGAGCACAGCGGCGTGGCCGCTGTTTACGAGGAAATGCGCCAGGCCATGCACGAGGCGATTGCCGGCATCACCTGGGAGCGGCTGGAGCGCGAGTCCAGCGTGACTTATCCGTGTCTGAGCGCCGAAGATCCAGGCCAACCGACGGTGTTCATCGACAACTTCCCGACCGCAAGTGGTCGTGTCCAGTTGGTGCCTGCCGACATCATCCCTGCCAACGAGCGGCCTGATGCCGAGTACCCCTTTGTGCTCATCACCGGTCGTCAGTTGGAGCATTGGCACACCGGCAGCATGACGCGCCGCGCCAGTGTGTTGGACGCCATCGAGCCCATCGCTATGGCATCGCTGTGCGGAGCCGACATGGCCGAGCTGGGCTTGCAGCCCGGCGATGTGATCACGGTCGCATCACGCCGTGGTGCCGTGCCCATCAACGTGCGCCGCGACGACGGCACGCCACGCGGCGCGGTGTTCATCCCGTTTGCCTACTACGAAGCCGCAGCCAACTTGATGACCAACGCCGCGCTGGACCCCGTGGGCAAGATCCCCGAGTTCAAATACTGCGCAGTGCAGATCAAGCGTGGCGGTGAGCCTGTGGTGGCGGGTGGGTTTAACTGACAAGTTGCAAGCTGTTTTTTGAACTTTTGTACGCCCCGGCACTTGGGGTGAGTAGCTACGCGGCTGTCCCCCGCCCTTCGGGCTCCTCCTTGATGCCGCTACGCCACTCACCCCAAGCGCCGGGGCAGCGAGCAGGGTGGGAGTTCAACGGTCAAACACCCGCCACCTTGGTTGGGACAGCCGCAGAGCTGAGTGCGCCGCCGACCTGACCCCGTACAAACCTGACTCTGAACGCTCCCACCGCGTCAACAACAGGGAAATTCCAATCCGCTACAGTCACGCTCCTATGACTGAACTCACACCCACGCTGGAAGTCGCCGTCGTGATGCGGCGCGAACGCATCAGCGGCCCCATGAGCCGTTGGCAAACCTGGCGTTGGGTGCTGGCCGAAGTGATTGCGCATGAAGCTGGTTTCGGCGACCAGCCGCGCTGCCTGTTCAAGAGTGAAAACGAGGAGCGCTGGCTGCACCCCGGCTTCAAAGTCGAGCTGTTCACCGACGACGCCGAAGGCTACTACCTCAACGCCAGCACACCCACCCCTTGTTGGTTTGTCATGTGGCGCATGGAAGACGAAGCCAGTGTCGATGCCGAGCCCATTGCCAAACCCCAAGTGGTGTCTTTGAGCTACCACGTCGCGGGCCGCTTGTTGGACGCGCAAGAGACGGTGGAACAGGTCGCTGCGCCCGCAGATGTGATCGAGTGGCTGCAGGCCTTCATCAACGAGCACCATGTGGTGGAAGTCAAGCGGCGCAAACGGCCTGAGAGCTTCAAGCCCTTGACCGATCGCTTCGGCAGCCCGGCCTCGGTCAGCACCGAGAAGAAGTTTGGAGGCGGTCATGGCTGATGGCATTCTGGGCCGCTGGTCGCAGCGCAAGCAGGCGGTGCGCGAGGGCAAGCCGCTGGAGGAGCCGGTGCGTGTGGTTCCTGCGCCTGCCACTGTCGCTGCACCCGTGGTGACGTCAGCCGTCCACACGTCACAGGTCATGTCAACCGGCCCCGCATCAGAAACGACACAAGCCCCGCCACAAACTCCACCGCCTCCCACACTCGAAGACGTCCAAGCCCTCACGCCTGCCTCCGACTTCAGCGCCTTCACGGGCGTGAACGTCTCGCCCGAAGTCTCGAATGCGGCGATGAAAAAGCTCTTCACGGATCCGCACTACAACGTGATGGATGGCCTGGACATCTATATCGACGACTACTCCAAGCCCGACCCCCTTCCCCTGTCCATGATCAGGCAAATGGCCAGCGCCAAATTTTTGAATTTGTTTGATGAGGAAAAAGACGGCAATACGGCGGCAGTCGTCCCCCATAATCCGGCAACTTCTGTCAAGTCGGAAGAAGATGCTGCAATCGCTCACGTAACCCCCCAAGACCATGCCCACCCTGATTTGCGACTGCAACCAAACGATGCCCCTAGCGCCCCAGGCCCTGGGCGCAGCACTGAATGAAAAACTGACCCTGCACAGCACCCTGTGCCGCCGTGAGGCCGGGGCGTTTGAGCAAGCCATTACCCATGCCGATGGCGAAGAGGTCGTGGTGGCCTGCACGCAAGAGGCCCGCCTTTTCACTGAGATGGCCGCGCAGATTCCCGGTGCAGCGGGTGTGCCGATTCGTTTCGTCAACATTCGCGAGACCGGTGGCTGGAGCAAAGACGCGGCGCAAGCCAGTCCCAAAATTGCCGCGCTGTTGGCCGTGGCCCATCTGCCTGATGCCGAGCCCGTACCCACCGTCACCTACAAGAGCGCCGGTCGCCTGCTCATCATCGGGCCGCTGGATGCCGCTGAGCGCGCGGCAGAACTGGTGTCTGACACGCTGGATGTCACCGTGTTCAGTGTCGGTGCGGGCAGCCAAGGCGGCGCGCAAGAGCGGCGTTTTCCGGTGCTCACGGGCAGCATTCAATCCTTGACCGGCTGGCTGGGTGCGTTCGATTTGAAGTGGTCACGCAGCAACCCGATTGACCTGGACTTGTGCACCCGCTGCAACGCCTGTGTGGCCGCATGCCCCGAACAAGCGATTGGTCTGGACTACCAAATTGACAATAGCCTGTGCCAATCTCACCGCACTTGCGTGAAGGTGTGTGGTGTGGCCGGGGCGATTGACTTCAGTCGCGAGCCAGAAGATTTGAGTGAGAAGTTTGACCTGGTGCTGGACTTGCGCGCCACGCCCGTCTTCACCCAGCATGCTTTGCCACAGGGCTACTTTTTGTGGGATGGACAAGATCAGCGCACCTTGATTCAACTGCGCGGCTTGGTGGGTGAGTTCGAGAAGCCCAAGTTCTTTATCTACAAACAAAAACTCTGCGCGCATAGCCGCAATGAGAAAACCGGCTGCAACGCCTGCATTGACGTCTGCTCCGCACAGGCCATCAGCAGTGAGCGTGATCGCCAGCAGATCAAGGTCAACCCCAATTTGTGCGTAGGCTGCGGCGCTTGCACCACGGTGTGCCCCAGCGGCGCGCTCACCTACGCTTACCCGCGTGCGGGTGAGCAGGGCAGCAAGATCAAAACCTTGCTCTCCACTTATGCGCGCGTCGGTGGCAAACAAGCGGCGGTGCTGTTTCATAGTCAAGAAGCGGGCCAACACCTGTTGGGCGACCTGGGTCGTGCGGCCCGGTTGAATAAAGCCATTCGCGGCGTGCCCGCGCGCGTGTTGCCGGTGGCCCTGTGGCACACCAGCTCGGTGGGGCTGGAGCAGTGGCTCACGGCCATCGCCTATGGCGCGTCGCAGGTCTGGGTGCTGATGACGGGCGAAGAAGCACCGCAGTACCGCACGGCTGTGCGCGAGCAGATGGACGTGGCGCAGGCTTTATTGGCGGGTCTGGGTTACCACGGTGAGCATTTCAAAATCATCTCGGCGCAGACCATCACAGATTTGCCAGCGTTGGACGCTGCTCTGCAAGCTGCTCCCGCGCAAGGCGTGGCCCAAGCCGCCAGCTTTACGGTGCAGGCCGACAAGCGCGCCACGCTGGAGTTGGCGCTGGATCACTTGGTGGCGCAGGCCCTCACCCAGCCTGAGGTCATCACGCTGCCCGCCAAGGGCTCACCCCTGGGTGCGCTGAGCCTCAATAAAGACACTTGCACCTTGTGCTTGAGCTGCATCAACGCCTGCCCCGCCAGCGCGCTGCGCGACAACCCAGAGTCACCCCAACTCCGGTTCGTGGAGAAAAATTGTGTGCAGTGCGGTCTGTGTGTCAAAACCTGCCCCGAGGGCTCGTTAACCTTGATGCCGCAATTCAACCTCAAGCCGCAGCGCAAAGACGCGGTGGTGCTCAACGAGATGAAGCCCTACGCCTGCGTGCGGTGCAGCAAACCCTTTGGCACGCTCAAGGCGATTGAAGCGATGCTGGGCAAGCTGGCCGGGCATTCCATGTTCCAAGGCGAGGCGCTGGAGCGGCTCAAGATGTGCGGCGACTGCCGCGTGATTGATATTTATTCCAACCCGGCAGAAGCCCGGATCACCGACCTATGACCGACACCGCAGGACAAGCGCTGCACCTCGCAGCTCCAATGCCCAGTAGCGCACTGGACGAAGAAACGGCACGCGCTGAGTTGTACGGCCTGTTGGCCGCGCTCTACTACGCCCCGCCCACGCCTGAGCTGCTGGCACAACTGCGCGTGGCGATCACCGAGGCCCCGGCAGCAGGTGGTTTTCTGGAAGAGCCCTGGCGTGAGCTGGTGGGCGCTGCGCGGGCGTTGACGGATGAGGCCGTCAAACGGGAGTACGACGCCCTGTTCGGTGGTGTCGGCAAACCCGAGGTTTATTTGTTTGGCTCGCACTACTTGAGCGGTTTTTTGAACGAAAAGCCGCTGGCCAAACTGCGCGACACGCTGGCCAGTTTGGGCCTTGCGCGCGATGAAGCCATGCCCGAAACGGAAGACCACATCGCCTACCTCAGCGAAGTCATGCGCTACCTGATTGCCGGTGACGATGTGGCTGTGGCGAATCTGACACGCCAGCAAGAATTTTTCAGTGAGCATGTACAGCCTTGGGTGATGCTGATGTGCGATGCGATTACACAGCATCCCAAGGCCCGCTTTTATGCCGCGTTGGCTGAGTTCACCCGCGCTTTTATAGGCGTGGAAGTGCAGGGATTTGACATGCTGACGTAATTGGATCGTTTGAGTTAAAGCACATCAAACCCAAATTTTGTTGAAAGATGAAGGCAATTTGATGAGGGTAAACCTTAGCTTGCGGTAACATCCCCGCGTTGTTAGATTAGATCGAGTTGTTATAAGTATTTCTGTTCCTTTTTGGGACTTTTCAGGAGACATCACATGAGTCAATCCGAAGGTAAGTTGTCCAGGCGCACCCTTTTTGCCGGTGCCAGCACGGTGGGTGCCGTGGCCGCGGTCGCCAGTCTGCTCCCTTCTGTGCAGCAAGCCGTGTTGCCTGCTGAGCCGCTGGCCAAAGCTGCGCCGCTCAAAGGCGGCGGCTACACCCTGACGGAACACGTCAAGCGCTACTACAAGACCACGCTCGTTTAACGGAGACGCCTTCATGTTATTGACCAAAAAATCCTCGGCTGCTGACGTCGCCGCTCGTTCCCCGTTTGTTCACAGCCTGCGCCGTGGCCTGAGCAAAGCTCTGCCCACCATGGATCGCCGCGCGTTTCTGCGCCGCTCGGGCATGGGGTTGGGGGTTGGCATTGCCGCCACGCAGCTCACGCTGGTGAAGAAAGCCCAGGCCTCGCAAAACGGTGTTGCCATCGGTGACGGCAAAATTGAAGTCAAGCGCACGGTGTGCACGCACTGCTCGGTCGGTTGCGCTGTGGATGCTGTGGTGGAGAACGGTGTGTGGGTGCGCCAAGAACCGGTGTTTGACTCCCCCATCAACCTGGGTGCGCATTGCGCCAAGGGTGCGTCGGTGCGTGAACACGGCCACGGCGAATACCGCCTGCGCTACCCCATGAAGCTGGTCAACGGCAAGTACGAGCGCATCAGCTGGGACACCGCGTTAACCGAGATCAGCGCCAAGATGCTGGAGCTGCGCAAAGCCAGCGGCCAAGACAGCGTGTACTTCATCGGCTCATCCAAACACAGCAATGAGCAAGCCTATTTGCTGCGCAAGTTTGTCAGCTTCTGGGGCTCCAACAACTGCGACCACCAGGCGCGTATTTGCCACTCCACCACGGTGGCCGGTGTGGCCAATACCTGGGGTTACGGCGCCATGACCAACTCGTACAACGACATGCAAAACAGCAAGGTCGCCATGTACATCGGCTCCAACGCCGCCGAGGCGCACCCCGTCAGCCTGCTGCACATGCTGCACGCCAAGGAAACCGGCTGCAAGATGATCGTGGTCGATCCACGTTTCACCCGCACCGCCGCCAAGGCCGACGAGTACGTGCGCATCCGCTCCGGCTCTGACATCGCCTTTTTGTTCGGTCTGCTGCATCACATCTTCAAGAATGGATGGGAAGACAAAAAGTACATCAATGACCGTGTCTATGGCATGGACAAGATCAAAGAAGAAGTGCTGACCAAGTGGACGCCCGATAAGGTGGAAGAAGCCTGCGGCGTCAAAGAAGCGCAAGTGCTCAAAGTGGCTTCCATGCTCAACGAGAGCCGCCCCGGCACCATCGTGTGGTGCATGGGCCAAACCCAGCACACCATCGGCAACGCCATCGTGCGCGCCTCGTGCATTTTGCAATTGGCACTGGGTAATATCGGCAAGAGCGGTGGCGGTGCCAACATCTTCCGTGGTCACGACAACGTGCAGGGCGCGACCGACGTCGGCCCGAATCCCGATTCCTTGCCCGGCTACTACGGCTTGGCAGAGGGTTCATGGAAACACTTCGCCAAGGTCTGGGGTGTGGACTTTGAGTGGATCAAAAAACAGTTCGCTTCGCCTGCCATGATGGGCAAATCGGGCCTGACGGTGTCGCGCTGGATTGACGGCGTGCTGGAGAAAAACGAGCTGATCGACCAGGACTCGAATTTGCGCGGCGTCTTCTACTGGGGTCATGCGCCCAACTCACAGACCCGCGGTCTGGAGATGAAGCGTGCTATGGACAAGCTGGACTTGCTGGTGGTGGTCGATCCCTACCCATCCGCCACCGCTGCCATGGCCGCCATGCCCGGCAAGGCGGAGGACCTCAATCCGAATCGCGCGGTGTACCTGCTGCCCGCCGCCACGCAGTTTGAGACCAGTGGCTCGGCCACCGCGTCCAACCGCTCCATCCAGTGGCGCGAGAAAGTCATTGAGCCGCTGTGGGAGAGCCGCAGCGACCACATGATCATGCATCAGTTCGCCGAGAAGCTGGGCTTTGCCACCGAGCTGTCCAAGAACTACAAGATGCAAAAAGTCAAAGGCATGGACGAACCCATGCCCGAAGACATCTTGCGTGAAATCAACAAGGGCATGTGGACGATTGGCTACACCGGCCAAAGCCCAGAGCGTCTGAAAGCGCACATGAAGAACATGCATTTGTTCGACGTGAAAACCCTGCGTGCCAAAGGCGGTAAAGACAAAGAAACCGGCTACGACTTCACCGGTGATTATTTCGGTCTGCCCTGGCCTTGCTACGGCACAGCCGAACTCAAGCACCCCGGCTCCCCCAATCTGTACGACACCTCCAAGCACGTCATGGATGGCGGCGGTAACTTCCGCGCCAACTTCGGCGTGGAGCGTGAAGGCAAGACACTGCTGGCCGAGGACGGCTCGCACTCCCTAGGTTCGGACATCACCACCGGCTACCCGGAGTTTGACCACGTGCTGCTCAAAAAACTGGGCTGGTGGGATGACCTCACCGACGCCGAGAAGGTGGCAGCCGAAGGTAAAAACTGGAAGACTGATCTGTCAGGCGGCATCCAGCGCGTGTGCATGAAGGTGCACGGCGTTCACCCCTTTGGCAACGCCAAGGCCCGCGCCGTGGTCTGGAACTTCCCCGACCCCGTGCCCCAGCACCGTGAGCCTCTGTACAGCACCCGCCCCGACATGGTGGCCAAGTACCCCACGCACGACGACAAGAAAGCCTTCTGGCGTCTGCCCACCCTGTACAAAACCGTGCAGGCCAAGAACGTGGCTGACAAGGTGCACGAGAAGTTCCCGCTGATCCTCACCTCGGGCCGTTTGGTCGAGTACGAGGGCGGCGGCGAAGAAACCCGCTCTAATCCTTGGCTGGCCGAGTTACAGCAAGAAGCCTTTGTGGAGATCAACCCCAAAGCAGCAGCAGATCGTGGCATTCGCAATGGCGAGCGCGTTTGGCTGGTGTCCCCGACGGGTGCTCGCTTGAATGTGCAGGCCATGGTGACCCCGCGCGTCGGGGCTGACACGGTGTTCATGCCCTTCCACTTCTCGGGACGTTGGCAAGGTGCCGACATGCTGGCCCATTACCCCAGCGGCGCTGCACCCATTGTGCGCGGCGAAGCGGTGAACACGGCCACCACCTACGGTTACGACAGCGTGACCATGATGCAAGAAACCAAAACGACGATCTGCAATATCGAGCGAGCATGAGATTTTGTGGGACAGACCGCAGTTACGCGAAGCGAACAAGCTCTGTCCTCAACTAATTAGGAGTTTTTATGGCACGTATGAAATTTGTTTGCGACGCCGAGCGTTGCATTGAGTGCAACGGTTGCGTCACGGCTTGCAAGAGCGAGCATGAGGTGCCCTGGGGCGTCAATCGACGCCGCGTGGTCACGCTGAACGACGGCGTCCCCGGCGAGAAGTCCATCTCGGTGGCCTGTATGCATTGCTCTGATGCACCTTGTATGGCCGTTTGCCCTGTTAACTGCTTTTACCGCACCGACGAAGGCGTGGTGCTGCACGACAAGGACATCTGCATTGGCTGCGGCTACTGCTCCTACGCCTGCCCGTTTGGCGCGCCCCAGTTCCCCTCGCAAGGCACCTTCGGCGTGCGCGGCAAGATGGACAAGTGCACTTTCTGCGCCGGTGGGCCCGAGGCCAACGGCAGCCAGGCCGAGTTCGACAAATACGGTCGCAACCGCTTGGCCGAAGGCAAGCTGCCTGCCTGTGCCGAAATGTGCTCTACCAAGGCCTTGCTGGCCGGTGACGGCGACATGGTGGCCGACATCTTCCGCAACCGCGTGTTGCAACGTGGCAAAGGCGCTGAAGTCTGGGGCTGGGGTACGGCCTATGGCTCCAAGCAAGCGGGTCAACCTGGCGCAGCCGCACCAGCAGGAGCTAAATCATGAAGAACTCCTTCCTCATCGTTTCCGCAGTCATGATGTTGGCCGCTTGTGGCGATAAAGCTCAAACCGCAGGCGGTGCACGGCAAGACGCTGCGCCCTATACGGGCACGGGTAAACCATTTGCCGATCAGGCCTGGAAACAGGGTGACAAGGCGAGCTGGGAGTCGCACCTGAAAGCGCGTGGACAAAACACCCAGAACGAATACTCCCGCACCAACTGACAGGACGCTCTTATGAAAAAAGCACTTGTTGCAGCGTGTTTGTTGGCGCTGGCTTGGTTTCAACCGCTTCTGGCGCAGGACAAGCCTGCGGCGGCAGTGGCGGGCATCCAAAGCCAGAACATCGCCGATGTAAAACCCGACGCCAGCTCTGAAGCAGGCTATGCCGATCAAACCAACGCCGAACGCGCCAAAGTCCAGCCCGGCAACAACGCGCCCATGTGGCGTGATGTGGGCAAGGGCGTCACCGGCTTTAGCAGCTTGCCTTTGAGCGAGGCCCCTGAGGCCGGTAACCTGATTCAGCCCTTTGTGCAATACCCCGGCTCCCGCCTGACCAATGCGGGCGAGGCTTGGCGGCAAGTGCGCAACAACTGGATCATTCCCTACGGTGGTTCGTTGTTGTTGATGGTGGTCGGCGCGATTGCCTTGTTCTACAAGAGTAAAGGTAGCATCAAGCAGCACGGCGCCGATACCGGTCGCAAGATTGAACGCTTCACCTGCTTTGAGCGTTCAGCCCACTGGACCAATGCCATTGCGTTCAGCATCCTGGCCATCTCCGGCTTGGTCATGGCCTTTGGCAAGTTCTTCCTTCATCCCGTTCTTGGGGGCACACTGTTCGGTTGGCTGACCTATGTGCTGAAGAACCTGCACAACTTCGCCGGGCCGGTGTTTGCCGTGTCCTTGGTGGTGGTGATTGTGACTTTTGTGCGTGACAACCTGCCCGCCAAAGAAGACATCACTTGGCTGCTCAAAGGCGGTGGCTTGTTTTCAGGCGAAGAAGTGCCCTCGCACCGTTTCAACGCCGGTGAGAAGGTCATGTTCTGGGGCGGCGTGTTCCTGCTGGGTCTGATTGTGGTGGGCTCTGGTTTGATGCTGGACAAGCTCATCCCCGGTTTGGTTTATGAGCGAGGCACGATGCAGCTCAGCCACATGGTTCATGCCGTGGCAACCCTGCTGATGATGTGCATGTTCATGGGTCACATCTATCTGGGCACGATTGGCATGGACGGTGCCTACAATGCCATGAAAACGGGTCAAGTCGATGAGACCTGGGCCAAGGAGCACCATGAGCTTTGGTACGACGACATCAAGTCCGGCAAAATCCCGGCCCAGCGCACCACGGCGGACACCGCCATTGCCGCATCCCCCCTTAAAGTTTAAAAGTTGAGGACCGCATGAAATCCATTTTCGTATTGATCGCAGGCTGCACCTTGGCCGTCTCGGTATTCGCCAAGTTGCCCGCCCTGAGTGACGAGGCCAAAGCCAAAGCCGCAGAAGCCGCCGCCAAGACGGCCCATGCAGGCAAGGTGGATGCTTATCAGCTGTGCAAGTCGCAAGACCGAACGGCCGCTTATTACAAGAAGGCTGGCAAAGGCGGCGCTGACAAATCAGCCTGCGTTGACCCTGGTGCTTTCGTGTACACGCCTGCGGCTCCGGTCGCTGTCGCACCGGCAGCCGCGCCAGTTGTGGCCGCAGCAGCTGCCCCCGCTGCCAAGAAATAGTCTTCGCTTAACTTGGCCCTGGTGACCCCAGGGCGATCAAGCGTATGAGGCCTGGGCGCAAGCTCCGGCCTTTTTTGTTAGTCTGTCTCCATGTCACCTATCAAGCTCCCCCGATTAACGAAGGCGATTGCCCCTCTGACGCATGAGGTCGTGGTCGTGAACGAGCATGGCGAAGCCACGCCCATCTCCATCCCGGCAGAGCGAGCACTCACCGTCTATGTGGACAAACGCGAACTTGTCACCCTCATGACGTTGGGCGCGCACCCCGAGTTATTGGTCTTGGGTTTTCTGCGAAACCAACGCCTGATCGCCTCAGTGCAAGACATCGAATCTATCACCGTGGATTGGGGCGTAGGTGCCGCCGCCGTCAAGACCCGGGCGGGGATTGACAACATCGAAGAGAAAACCGCCAAACGCGTCGTCACGACCGGCTGCGGCCAAGGCAGTGTGTTTGGCGACATGATGGAAGAAGTGGACAGCTTGGTGTTGCCAGCCGCAAAGCTAACGCAGGCGCAGCTCTACGGCATCGTCAACGCGATCCGACTCAAAGAGAGCACCTACAAATCAGCAGGCTCAGTACACGGCTGCGCCTTGTTCAAGGGCGAAGAGTTGCTGATCTTTGTGGAGGATGTGGGCCGCCACAACGCCATCGACACCATTGCCGGGTGGATGTGGATGCAGACTGAGCCCGTCACGCCCGTCACGCCCGTCGCGGGCATGACGGGCGAAGACAAGGTGTTCTACACCACAGGTCGCCTAACGAGCGAGATGGTCATCAAGTCAGCGCAAATGGGCGTGCCCATCGTGGTTTCACGCAGCGGCATCACGCAAATGGGCCATGAGGTGGCGCAACGCATCGGGCTGTGCACCATTGGGCGCGCAACGAACAAGCACTTCCTTTGCTACAGCGGGCAGGATCGGCTGGTGTTTGAAACCGAGTTGGCGGGGGTGAAGTTGCGCTAAGAGGCGGGGTCATGCCCCTCAGCGCCAGGGGTCAATCGTCATGTGCACCACATCGTCGGCCCCTTCGCCCACGAGCGAGCGCAAGGCGTACTCGGTTTGATCCAGGCCAAAGCTGTGGGTGCTCATGTCGCGCACGTTGTGGCGGTTGCCCGCGATCAGTTGCAGAGCCAGCTCGACTGATTCAAAACTGTGGCCGCGCATGCCTTTGACGGTGAGGAAGCGGGCGATGATCATGTCGCTGTCGAACTCGGGTACTTTTTTGCGCTTGATGCCGCCCAAAATCACGCGGCCACGTTTGCGCGCTAACTGAATGGCGCTGATGACCGAGCCGGGACCGCCTGAAGCGCAGTCGATCACCAGGTCGGCCATCTGACCATTGGTGATGTCGGCCACGGCCTCCAGCAAGTCTTGCTCACCTATGGCTACCGTGTGGTGCGCGCCTAAATGTTTGGCCATGGCCAAGCGCTTCGCGTCGCTCGGGTTGTTCAATCCGGTGACGATGATTTTCTCCGCCCCGGCCTCACGCGCCGCCACCACGCACGACAAACCCTGTTGCCCCGGCCCCTGGATCAACACCGTTTGCCCAGGGCCAGCGCCGCCTTGCAGGTAAGTCCATTCGATGCCGTTGGACATGGGCAGGGCCAGCGCCGCGTACTTGGGCTCCAGCCCCGACGGCACCTTGTGAAACACCGTGTTCAGGTGCAGCTCCTGGTACTGGCTGTAGCCACCCCATAAGCCGTTGCCCACGTTGACGCCGGTGGCCCCATAGCGCAGGCCACCCAAGCGCCAATCGGTGGCGTTGCACAGACGGAAATCACCGCTGCGGCAAAAGTCGCAATGGCCGCAAGGCAGGTACTCTTCCAGCGCCACCAAGTCGCCTTCTTTTACGCCCCATTTCAGAGCTGCAATAGCGCCCACCTCTTGCACATGGCCCACGGTTTCATGGCCCAGAATGGCCGGGCCGCGCAGCTTGGGAATGTCTTGGAAAAACATCCAGTCGCTACCGCACACCCCTGTGGTGGCCACCTTAAGCAAGCCCGTGGTGGCGCTGGGCGCAGGCGTGTCGAAAGTTTGAATTTCGATGGTGTTGCCGGGTAAGGCAACGGCGGCTTTGAAGGTGGTCATTCTTTTAATCAGTTGAGGACAGAGAAAAGATCACTTCGTGTAACTCTTGGTCTGTCCCGCAAGGTGTCAGACCGACGCTTGCGGTTTGCCCGGCTCGGCGCGCAAAGCGTCTTTGGCTGCCTCCTTGAAGGACAAGTCCCGGCGCAGCAGCAACGCGACCGAGCGCACGCGTTGCACCTCGGGATCCGTGCCGGGTGGGGGGATGCCCTTATCGGCCAGCGCTTTGGCTGCTTTGATCAGGCGATGACGCATCATGATGACGCCGTTGTCGGTGGAGGTAAGGTTCTCTTTGGTGCGGTCTTGAATGGCGCCCATGCTCTCTTGCAGTGAGGCGTCTTGCATGCCAATGCCCGCAATGCCGCTGTAGCTCACGCCCGACTTTTGTGCGGCTCGGTCCATCAGGTAGTTGTTGGTCTTGTTTTGCAAAGGAATGTAGGTGCCGGGGATGGTGCTGACGTGAATGCCTTTGCCGTCCTTCATGGCCTGTAACTCGTGATCGCTCAACGCGCGCGTAGGGTGGTAGTCAAAGCTCCAGGCCCAGTTGTTGTGATCGTTGATGGGCACCCAGAAATGACCGTGCATAGGGTGGTCGCCACGCGGGGGCACCATGGTGAAGCAGGGCATGAGCCAGGGCGTGATGCGCCAGTAGTATTGGTCGTCTTCGGCATTGCGACGCACGCCAACAAACAAGCCGCCATCGGCGTCCACCACGTCAAACACCGGTTGTTTGTCACTGGTGTTGTATTGGTTGCCTTTGGCCCCTTTGAACAGCGGGTCAGAATTCAGGCTGCCGCTGTGCAGCCAAGACACGTGACTGGAGTCAATGCCCCCCTCCAGCGCTTGCAGCCAGTTGCATTCTTGCAAGCGCTTGGACGTGTAGCTTTGATTGGCTGGCACGGTGGCAAATTCATACTCAGGCAGGGGCGGCTGCAACTCGGGCGGGCCCATATAGATCCAGATGACGCCGCCACGCTCGATCAGCGGGTAAGACTTGAGCTTGATCTTTTTGCAAAAACCGCTCTCCACAGATTCGGAGGGCACGTCCAGACACTGACCCTTGATGTCGTACTTCCAGCCGTGGTAGGGGCAGCGAATGCCGCCCTCTTCATTGCGGCCAAACCAGAGCGAGACACCCCGATGCGCGCAAAACTCATCGATCACACCCAGCTGCCCTTTCGTGTTGCGAAAAGCCAGCATTTTTTCGGACAACAACTCCAGCCGCACTGGTGCGCCATCGGGCTCCACCAGCTCTTCGGACAAAAGGGCCGGTAACCAATAGCGCCGAAACAGGTCGCCCATGGGCGTTCCCGGGCCGGTTTGCGTCACGAAATCGTTTTGTTCTTTCTTCAGCATGAGGGCTTCTCCATGAGTTGTGCTTAAATGTCCCGTATGAAGGAACGCTGTTCTCTCATTGGAAACGAGGTTATCATTCCAAGCTTGTCATTGTCAACAGGAGTTTTCATATGTCCGGTCCTTGTAAATACCTTGCCCTGTGCCAAGCGTCTGACGTAGCCCCGGGTAAGGTCATCAAGGTAGAAAAAGAAGGGTTGACGCTGGCGGTGTTCAACATCGATGGCGAATTTTTTGTCACCGACGATGCCTGCACCCATGGCCCCGGCTCACTGTCCGAGGGCGAGGTGGACGGCGATTTGGTCGAATGTGATTTCCATAACGGCGCCTTCAACATTCGCACTGGCGAGGCTGTGGTGGCACCGTGCATGATCCCGATCAAAACCTACAAAGCCCTGCACGAGGCCGGTGCCATCTCCATCGAAGCCTGAGCCTACAGCGATCAGTTGTCGGGCTTGATATTGCGCACGATGGGCGTCCATTGGGTGATCTCTTCACTGAAGAACTGATTGAAACGGGCCACGTCCCAATCAAAAGTTTCCATCGAGCTCTTGGCAAG
>CANCDA010000041.1 GCA_947374705.1 Comamonadaceae bacterium
GACATCAGCATACGAACAGACAGATCAACTTTTGGGACAATAGCAACATGACCCAACAAGCAAGCAAAGAACTCACCCTCACCCGCCCCGACGACTGGCACCTCCATGTGCGTGACGGCGAGGCGCTCAACACCGTGGTGCCGCACACCGCCGCGCAGTTTGGTCGCGCCATCATCATGCCCAACCTCAAGCCGCCCGTGACCACGGCGGTGCAGGCCGCAGCGTACCGGGATCGCATCCGTGCGGCCGTTCCCGCAGGCATGAAGTTCGAGCCCCTGATGACGCTCTACCTCACCGACCTGCTGCCCCCCGATGAAATCAAGCACGCCAAAGACGCGGGTGTGGTGGCGCTCAAGCTCTACCCGGCTGGCGCCACCACCAACAGCGACGCGGGCGTCACCGACATTCGCAAGACCTACAAGACGCTGGAAGCCATGCAGCGCGAAGGCCTGTTGCTGCTGGTGCACGGTGAAGTCACCTCGCCTGACATCGACCTGTTTGACCGCGAGGCCGTCTTCATCGACACCCAGCTCATCCCGCTGCGCCGTGATTTTCCCGAACTCAAAATCGTGTTCGAACACATCACCACGCAAGAGGCGGCGCACTATGTGCGTGATGCCGACCGATTCACCGCCGCCACCGTCACCGCGCATCATTTGCTCTACAACCGCAACGCCATCTTCACGGGTGGCATTCGCCCGCACTACTACTGCCTACCGGTGCTCAAGCGTGAACTGCATCGCCAAGCCTTGGTGACGGCCTCCACCAGCGGCAGCCCGAAGTTCTTTCTGGGCACCGACAGTGCGCCGCATCCGGCACACCTCAAGGAGCACGCCACCGGCTGCGCCGGTTGCTACACCGCCCACGCCGCCATCGAGATGTATGCCGAAGCCTTTGACGCGGCAGGCGCGCTGCATCAGCTCGAAGCTTTTGCCAGTTTCAATGGGGCAGACTTCTACGGCCTGCCGCGCAACACCGACACCATCACCCTGCGGCGTGAGTCGTGGACGCCGCCTGAGAGCTTTGCCTTCGGCGAGGCCCAGCTCAAACCCCTGCGTTCAGGTGATGCCCTGCCATGGCGCATGGTCTAGCGTCCATTAACTGGCAAGCCCCCTGGCTGACGCACTGCCGTGCGCTGGGGCAACCGCTGGCGCAGCAGGTCGTGGCAGGCGCTTCTGTGCGGGAGGCCTTGAACAGCGCCTGTGCTGCGCCGGTTCGCTTCGTTGCGCAGAGCGCCTTGCCCGAAGACATGGCCTACGAGCAATTCATTTTTGACAAGGGCCTCGTGCCCACCCGCGACAACCTGCACGACTTCTTCAACGGCCTGTGCTGGCTGCACTTCCCGCACACCAAGCGGCGGCTCAATGTTTTGCAGGCTGCGCAGATGGCCAGTGCAGGCATTCAGCCCGTGCGCGGGCCGGTGCGTGATGCCTTGACCCTGTTCGATGAAAACGCCGCCCTGCTGCGCGCGCCCGATGCCCTGTGGGCGGCGCTGATCGCGCGCGACTGGCAGCGCCTGTTCATTGACTTGCGCCCACTGTGGCGCGAAGCGCAGCTCGTGCTGTTTGGCCATGCCTTGCTGGAGAAGCTGGTGTCACCTCGAAAAGCCGTGACGGCCCATGTCTATCTGGCGCAGAACGCGCCTGAATCCATGGCCGATTGGGACGCTTGGCTGGCGCAGGATTTGAACGCTTCGTCACTGGCCAGCAAGCCCTTTGCGCCGCTGCCCGTTTTGGGTGTGCCACACTGGTGGGCGGGCAATCAAACGCCTGATTTCTATGCTGATCCTCAAGTTTTTAGGCCGCCGCGCAAACCAGCTTTAGACGTCGCATAATGGAGGGTGGTGTAAAGGTAATAAAAAGTAACCGATGGGGGTGAGATGAAACGCATTGTTTTGTTTGTTCTGACCAACCTGGCTGTGGTGCTCGTTCTCGGTTTGGTGGCCAATTTGCTGGGCGTTAACCGCTACCTCACGGCCAACGGTTTGAACCTTTCGGCCCTGCTGGGCTACGCGCTGCTCATGGGCTTTGGCGGCGCTTTTATTTCTTTGCTCATCAGCAAGCCGGTGGCCAAGTGGAGCTGCGGGGTGCGCCTGATTGAGCAGCCGCAATCCGCTGACGAAGCCTGGATCGTGGAGACCGTTCGCAAGCTGTCTGACAAGGCGGGCATCCGCATGCCCGAGGTCGGTATTTTTGAAGGCGAGCCCAATGCCTTTGCCACTGGGGCTTTCAAAAATTCTGCGCTGGTGGCTGTGTCCACCGGCCTGCTGGCTGGCATGACGCGCGAAGAGGTGGAGGCCGTCATCGGCCACGAGATCGCCCACGTGGCCAATGGCGACATGGTGACCATGGCGCTGATTCAAGGCGTGATGAACACCTTTGTGGTCTTTCTCAGTCGCGTGATTGGCTACGCGGTTGACAGCTTCTTGCGCAAAGGTGACAGCCGCGACAGCGGGCCTGGCATCGGCTACATGATCACCACTTTTGTGCTGGACATTCTGCTTGGATTTCTGGCTGCCATGGTGGTGGCCTGGTTCAGCCGTCAGCGTGAGTTCCGCGCCGACGCGGGTTCGGCTCAATTGCTGGGCCGCAGCCAACCCATGGTCAATGCGTTGGCCCGCTTGGGTGGTCTCCACCCGGCCGAGCTGCCCAAGAGCATGGCGGCGATGGGCATTGCTGGCGGCATAGGCCAATGGTTCTCAACCCACCCCCCCATTGAAGAACGCATTGCGGCACTTCAACACGTCGCTGTTTGAATTGAACATGGGTCTCTTTAAGCTCGACACCCTGCGTCAATTTTGGCGCGGAAAATTAGCCGCTGTGGGTTTGATTCAGCGCGTGTTTATTGGGCTAATTGTGTTGAATCTGCTGGTGATTGGCGTGTCCTTGTGGTCCATCACCCAGAGCCGCGTCAAATACGACGAAAGCGCAGCTGTCGAGACTCGCAACCTAGCCCAGTTGCTGGACCATGACATCACGGAGTCCATGCACAGCATCGACCTGAGTTTGCAAGCGCTGGTGGCTGAGGCTGAAGCCCAATTGCGCGCAGGCCATTCGAATCCGCGCGCACTGGATCGCTTGATGACGCAACTCCAATTTTTAGCCCCGAATCTCTCGGGTTTGAGAATGGCCGATGCTCTGGGTCAGGTGATCCTGGGCGACGGATTGCAAAACAGCACGTCAGTGTCCATTGCCGACCGCGATTATTTTTTAAAACTTCGTCACCAGTCTGGGCGCGGCTTGGTGGTGTCTGCGCCCGTGGTGGGCAAGATTACCGGCGTGTGGGTCATTAACCTGGCCAGAGGCATTTACCAGGCCGATGGCAGTTTTGCCGGGCTGGCATTTGCGTCCGTGCCACTGAGCCGCTTTACCCGTGACTACGCTGCGCTGGCCACGGGGCCCGGTGGCTCCTTCACCTTGTTTGATGCGGAGCTGGGCATCATTGTGCGAAGCCTGGGCGATAAAACAGAAGAGTCAGTGATTGGGAAGAAGTTCACTTTGCCCTCCTTGCAAGCGCTGTTGGCCTCGGGACGCACGGAAGGTGCTTATAAGCAAGCGTCTGTGGTGGATGGCGTGGAGCGGGTATTTTTTTACCGCCAAATCAAAGGCTATCCGCTGAGCCTCAGCGTGGGGCGGGCCACGCACGACTATTTGGCTGCGTGGCGCACCGAAGTGCTCAAAACCATAGCGATCACGGCTTTGTTTGTCTTGTCCACACTGGTCTTGTTTTGGTTCATTCTGCGGGCTTGGCGACTGCAATTGAAGGCGGTGGAGGCGCTCAACAGTGTGAACCAGACCTTGCTCGTCGAACAAAACTTCAGCCAGGCGGTCTTCGAGAGCTCGCCCTTCGCCATGTACGTGCGCGACCACAAAGGTTTTGTGAAACATTGGAACCCGGCTGCTGAGCGATTGTTTGGTTGGAAAGAGGTCGAACTTTTAGGCAAATCGCTTCCGTCGGTGCCCGTTGAAAAAATCAAAGAAAGTGAGAGCTTTCGCCTGCGTGTCTTGAATGGGGAGAGCATCCTCCAGTATGAAACCCAGCGCAAAAAACGCGATGGCACTTTGTTTGATTTGAGCAATACCTCTACGCCTTTGCGCCACCACTCGGGGGAAATTGACGGCTTTTTAACGATTGCGCTGGACATCACAGACCGCAAAGCGGCTGAGACACAAATTGAATTTCTGGCTTACCGCGACGTACTCACCGGCCTGCCCAACCGCCTGCTGCTGCTGGACCGCTTTCACCAAGCCGTGGCCCATGCCGACCGTGAAGGGGGGCAGGTCGCACTTTTGTTTTTGGATCTGGACAGCTTCAAGACCATCAACGACTCTTTGGGCCATGCGGTGGGGGACGCCATGCTCATCAGTGTGGCAGAACGATTAGCCAAGTGTGTGCGTGGGGGCGACACCATCAGTCGGCAGGGTGGGGATGAGTTCATGATCATTCTTTCCGATCTGCGGGACCGCGAGTCCATCACGCCGGTGCTGCGCATGATCCGTGAACGCTTGCAGGCCGTGTTTGAGATCGAGGGGCACAAGCTCACCACGTCGGCTTCTATCGGTGTGTCGATTTACCCGGAAGATGGCAAAGACTTTGAAACGCTGCTGAAAAAGGCTGACACCGCCATGTACCGAGCCAAAGGAGGCGGCAACGAACATTACCGCTACTTTGACGAGCAGATGAATGTCGAGGCCGTCGAGCATTTACGAATGAAAAACGGCATGCGCCAAGCTATTGAGCGCCATGAGTTCACTTTGTTTTACCAACCCCAAATTGACTTGACCACGGGTGCGGTGATCGGGGTGGAGTCGTTGATTCGCTGGAATGACCCTGAGCACGGCATGATCTCACCGGCCAAATTCATTCCGGTAACGGAGTCCAGCGAATTGATCGTGCCCATTGGTGAGTGGGTGATTCATGAGGCCTGCCGCCAAGCCGTGGCCTGGAGAAAAGCGGGTCTGCCGCCCCTGGTGATGGCGGTCAATCTCTCGGCGGTGCAATTCCGCCGTGGCGATGTCGAGAAAACGGTGATTCACGCCTTGAAAGCCTCTGGCCTGGAGCCGCGCTATCTGGAGCTGGAGTTGACCGAGTCGGTGCTGATTCACGATACCGAGTTGGTGCTCAGCACCGTGCAGCGGCTCAAGCGCCTGGGTGTGACTTTGTCGATTGATGATTTTGGTACCGGCTACTCCAGCCTGTCTTACCTCAAGCGCTTTGACGTGGACAAACTCAAGATCGACCAGTCCTTCATTCGTGACTTGGCGACCAATACCGATGACATGGCCATCGTACGCGCCATCATCCAGATGGCCAAGAGCTTGAACCTCAAGACCATTGCCGAAGGCGTGGAGACCGAAGATTTGGTCACCCCCTTGCAGCTGTTTGGTTGCGATGAGGCCCAGGGCTATCACTTTGCCCAACCCATGACCGCGTCTGCTTTTGCTGAATTTCACGGCACTTGGCAGAGTCGGCAATTTGAGTCGGTGGGTGGGAGATGAAGCCCTCGCTTCACAGGCTGCTGTCGGTTCGCACGCTGGCGATGACTTTGGTGTGCAGCGTCGGGGCGCAGGTGGCGGCAACACCATGTGACGAGGCTTGGACGGCGTACAACGAGTTCACATCACGCACCATGATGGAGCCCTCGCAGTACGCGCTCACCGTTCAAGGCGCTCAGGTGCGGGCTGCTTGTGGGGCCAATGCCTTGCCGGTGCCCCCGGGCTCGGATGTGCCAATGTACCGGCCCCATGTGCGCCCTGTGCCGCCTCGCCCCGTACAGCCCCAGCCAGCCCCACCGCCGACCCGTCCCCAAGGGGCTGTGCGCGCACCCTAGGCGGATCTCCGCACGGATGGCGGCTGGCTTGCGCGCGCCAGCAGATCCAGCGCCAGCGCTTCGGCCACGCGGATGCCGTCCACCCCGGCTGACAAAATCCCCCCCGCGTAGCCCGCGCCCTCGCCCGCTGGGTACAGGCCGCGCACATTCGTGCTTTGCAAGTCCTCACCACGCGGCATGCGCAGCGGGGACGAGGTGCGGGTTTCCACCCCGGTCAGCACCGCATCGGCTTGGTCAAAGCCTTTGATTTTTTTGCCAAAGGCAGGCAAGGCTTCACGGATCGCCTCAATCGCATAACCAGGCAAGGCGCTGGAGAGGCTGCCCAGCTTGACGCCGGGTTTGTAAGACGGCTCAACGCTGCCCAACACGCTGGAGGCTTGATCTGCAATGAAGTCGCCCACCAACTGGCCGGGGGCCTCGTAGTTGCTGCCGCCCAGCACATAGGCTTGCGACTCCAGCTTGCGCTGCAAAACAATGCCAGACAGGGGGTGGTGTGCCAAGGCCTTGGCCTCCTGCGCATAACGCAGACCGGCCACCTCACCAAAGGCGGCTTGCCAGTCTTTGGCGTCACCGAGGCCCTGCGCGTAGTCGGGTGGCTCAATGCCAACCACGATGCCCGCATTGGCGTTGCGCTCATTGCGCGAGTACTGGCTCATGCCGTTGGTGACCACGCGGCCCGGCTCCGAGGTGGCGGCCACCACCGTGCCGCCGGGGCACATGCAAAAGCTGTACACCGCGCGGCCATTGGCGGCGTGGTGCACCAGCTTGTAGTCGGCCGCGCCCAGCGCCGGGTGACCGGCATGCCGACCCCAGCGGGCACGGTCGATCAGGCCCTGCGGGTGCTCAATGCGAAAACCGATGGAGAAGGGCTTGGCCTGCATGGCCACGCCGCGCTCAAACAACATGGCAAAGGTATCGCGTGCACTGTGGCCCAGGGCCAGCACCACGTGCGAGGCGGCAAGCTCATAGGTAGTGCCGCTGGCTGCGTCGAGCACGGTCAGGCCGCGCAGTTGTTTGTCGTGCGTTTGTTCGTCTAACTGCACATCCACCACGCGTTGCTGAAAGCGAATCTCCCCACCCAGCGCGATGATCTGCGCGCGCATGCTCTCCACCACTTTCACCAGTTTGAAGGTGCCGATGTGCGGGTGCGCCTCCCACAAAATTTCTTCCGGTGCGCCCGCCTGGACGAACTCATTCATCACCTTGCGCCCCAGGTGGCGCGGGTCTTTGATCTGGCTGTACAGCTTGCCGTCCGAGAACGTGCCCGCACCGCCTTCGCCAAACTGCACGTTGGACTCGGGCTGCAGCACATGTTTGCGCCACAGGCCCCAGGTGTCTTGGGTGCGTTCACGCACCGGTTTGCCGCGCTCCAGCACGATGGGCTTGAAACCCATTTGCGCCAGGATCAGCGCCGCAAAAATGCCGCAGGGGCCAAAGCCTACGACCACGGGACGCTCTTGCCCCTGCGCGCTTGTGGTGGCCACCGGGTGATAGGCCATGTCGGGGCTGGGGCCGATGTGGGGGTGCTTGGGAAATTGGGCGAGCACTACGGCCTCAAGCGCAGGGATAAGGGCCAGATCGACGATATAGACCTGCAAGAGTTGTGCTTTGCGTGCGTCAAAACTGCGTTTGAACACCGTGAACTGCGTGATGTCAGCGGGCGAGATGCCCAGTGTTTTGGCGATCAGCGCGGGCAGCGCCTCGGGCGCGTGGTCGAGTGGGAGTTTGAGTTCGGTCAGGCGAAGCATGGGTAGGCGGTGATGGGCTTGTGGTTATCAAGCAGAAGCCGCCGATTTTAAGACCTTGGGTCTTCAGAAGCCGTAAAGCTTGGCTGGGTTGCTGACCAGCACTTGCTCGCGCAGCGCCGGGTCGCTCACCCACTGTGCCAGCAAGTCGCACAGATCGCCGTCATTGGGCATGCCGCCCTTCACCATCACATGCGGCCAGTCTGTGCCCCAGACGATGCGCTCCGGCGCGGCGTTGATGAGCGCCTGCGCGAACGGCGTCACGTCGGCATAGGGCAACACGCCGCCAGAAATTCGGTACGGCCCGGTGAGCTTGACCCAGGCCCGACCGCCGCGCAGCAAACGCAGCAGCGCTCTAAAGCCGGGTGCGTCCACGCTCTGACCCGCTTTCATGTAGCCCAGGTGGCCCAACACCACGTCCACGGGGAAGTCGGCCAGCAGCACGTCAAGATCAGGAAACTCGTCCACGTGCATCAAAAATTCAAGATGCCAACCCAGCGGCGCAATGCGCTGCGCCAGCGCGCGCAAGGCGTCCATGGGCAAGCGCCCCTTGCCCTCTTTCACATCGACGATATTGCAGCGCACGCCGCGCACACCCAAGCCATGCATGCGCTCCAGCTCCGCCTGGGGCGTGTCGGCGTCAATCACGGCCACGCCGCGCAGACGCTGCGGGTCGGTGGCCAGGGCGTCCAGCAGGGCGGCGTTGTCGCTGCCGTAAATGCTGGGCTGCACCAGCACCGCGCGTTCAACCCCTAGCGTGCCGAGCAATTGACGGTAGGCGGGCAGCAGGGCATCGGGCGGCGTGTAGATGCGTGCGCCCGAGTAGGGAAAGCGCGACGCTGGGCCGCAGATGTGGGCGTGCGTGTCGCAGCTCAGTGGCGGCAGTGTGAAGTGCGGTGCGCGCGGTGTCGGGTCAGGGGCAGCGCAGTAGGGCGCGTGATCGGTGCTCATTCGGTAGGCAAGAAGCCTTCCACCGACAGGTAGCGCTCCCCCGTGTCGTAGTTAAAGCCCAGCACACGCACCCCTTTGGGCAACTCTGGCAGTTTTTGCGCAATCGCGGCCAGCGTGGCACCCGAAGAGATGCCGACCAAGATGCCCTCTTCACGCGCGCTGCGGCGTGCCATTTCGCGCGCGGGTTCGGCATCAACCTGGATCACGCCGTCCAGCAAAGTGGTGTCCAGGTTTTTCGGAATAAAGCCCGCGCCAATGCCTTGAATCGGATGCGGTGCGGGCGCGCCGCCAGAGATCACGGGTGAAGCCACGGGCTCCACCGCAAACACCTTGAGCTGCGGCCAGTGGGCCTTGAGCACCTGGGCGCAGCCGGTGAGGTGGCCACCCGTGCCCACGCCGGTGATGAGTACATCCAAACCATCCGGAAAATCAGCCAAGATTTCCTGCGCCGTTGTGCGGGCGTGCACCGCCACATTGGCCGGGTTCTCAAACTGCTGCGGCATCCACCCCCCGGGCGTGCTGGCCAGTAGCTCTTGCGCACGGGCGATGCAGCCTTTCATGCCCAGGGCGCGCGGTGTCAGGTCAAAACTCGCGCCGTAGGCCAGCATCAAACGACGGCGTTCGATGGACATGCTGTCGGGCATGACCAGCACAATTTTGTAGCCCTTGACCGCTGCCACCATGGCCAGGCCAACGCCGGTGTTGCCCGAGGTCGGCTCGATGATGGTGCCGCCGGGTTGGAGTGCGCCTGACGCCTCTGCGTCTTCCACCATGGACAAGGCGATGCGGTCTTTGATGGAGCCGCCGGGGTTACCGCGTTCGGACTTGATCCACACGTTAGCGCCCGCGCCGAACAGGCGGTTGATACGCACATGGGGTGTGTTGCCAATGGTTTTGAGGATGTTGCTGGCTTTCATGGGTGGGCTCCTGCTTTGGGGTGAGTTGCTAATCGAAGGGGAACAGTGCGGGTGCGAGGTGTGTCACAGCGGCCTGTCTCACAAGGTCGCCTCATTGTCGCGGATAATCGACCCCGTGAAGCTCGCCAGACCGCCGCTGGTGCATCACCCGAAAGGGCGCACTGGAGGAACGTCCGGACTGCACAGGGCAGCGTAGCAGCTAACGGCTGTCCACCGTGAGGTGAGGATTAGAGCAACAGAGACGAGCCCATTGAGTTGGGGTGAAACGGGCAATCTCTACGCGCAGCAATACCAAGTAGGCCAGTCCAAAGTGTCGCGGTTCGCCGCGTTGCTTTGACTTGTGGCTCCGCAGGGAGAGCTGGCGGGTAGGTAGCATCGAGCTGTTGGGGTGACCCACAGCCCAGAGTAATGGCGGTCACATAGTGGGAAACCACTTTGCACAGAATCCGGCTTATCGGCGAGCTTCACACTTATTTCACTTTTGGGTATTTCACCGGATCAGGCTGACGGTGCACTCGGCTCCGTGCCTGTCCCACACTGCCTCAGAAGCGCTCACCCTCTTCCAAAAACCGCCACTGCCCCACGGCCAAGGTGCTGAGCGCCACCCGCCCCAGGCGAATGCGCTTCATACCCAGGATCTGCACTCCGGCGCGCTCACACACCCAGGCGATCAGGCCGGGATGGCTGCCTTTGATGGCGAAGCGGAGCTTGCTTTTGCCCTCGCCACTGCTGTTGATGCTGACCTTGAACGTGGGCAACGGATCATCGCGTGAGCCCAGCTTGTGATTGAGCCGCCGCAAAGTGTCGTCGTTGATCTCGCTCATCACCTCGACGATGACCTCGTGCTCCATCATGGACGCGTCTTCGGTGAGCTTGCGCGCCACGCGCCAGTCTTGCGTGAACACCAGCAGGCCACTGGCCCCGGTCTCCAGCGGCACTGGGCAGCTCAGGCGCAGCAGGTGGCGCTTGAGCAGGTGCTGGGCCATGGGGTCGTTCTTCATGTGCGAGGCCACCGTGATCAGCGCAAGGGCCGTGCGCGCACAAGGGCGTTGACTCTGTCCTTGCCCCTGTTCCTGGCTCATGCCCGCATCCACCCCAGGCGGCTTGTTGAGCACCAGGGTCACGTCGGTCAGCGCCATCAAATTGGCCTTGGGGTCGAGTTCAATGGTCTCGTTCAGCACTCGGTGCTGGGGCTCTTCCACCACCCGGCCATCGACCCGCACCCAGCCGCCCTCGATGTACTGTTCGGCTTCCCGGCGCGAGCAAGGCACTTGCTCGGCCAGGCGTTTGGCTAGGCGCACGCTGTCTTGATTCATGCTGCGGCCAATCTGCGTTGAGTCAAGCGTTTGGGCGCTGGCACTTTGAGCTTGGTGACCTTGACCATCGGGGCCATGCCCGCCGTGGCAGCCATGTCCATGAGCGTGTCCAGGGAGAAGAGGTTGATCTTGCCGCGCACCAGGTCCGAGATACGCGGCTGCGTTACACCGAATATCTCAGCGGCTTGTGCTTGGCTCAAGCCCCGCTCTTGAATGGCCGTGCTCAAGGCGATCATCAAAGCGGATCGCGCCTTCATGCTGGCGGCTTCTTGGGGCGTGTCTTCAATTGCATCCCAAACGCTGGCGAATCGGGTTTTGTCTGTCATGGTGCTATCTCCTTGCGTAATGCCTTGTAGCGGTTAGTGGCTAAGTCAATGTCTTTTTTCGCTGTTTGTGGTGTCTTTTTCTGAAAGCAATGCAACACATAGACGACATCTGAAAACTTGGCGACGTACACCACGCGAAACGTGCCCGCCTCATCCCATAGACGAAGCTCGGTGACACCCAGCCCCATTGTGGTCATGGGTTTTGCATCATCAGGTGCTAGGCCGTGTTGAATCTTGTCCAGTTGAAAGCCGGCCTCGCGGATCACCGAACGAGGGAAGTCCCTCAAATCACGCAATGATGTGGCTCTAAATTTAATTGACCTCATGGCCATATTATACAAATTTTTATATTTTCATTGGGCGCAGTTTGACTTGACCAATGACGGCTAAGCAGACTTGCATTTAAACGCCTTATCGATTGCGTCGTTCAAGGCGAACGAGACTGTCAATACTTTGGTTTAATCATCCATCCCCTCATCATTCAAGGAAACCTCTGATGCGTCGCCTCACCCTCAAAACCGGCCTGTTGCTGGCCCTGCTCTGCACCACCTCGGTCAGCTTCTCCCAGCAAGTTTTCAAAATCACCGCCATCCCCGATGAGTCGCCCACTGAGCTGGCACGCAAGGCGGTGCCGCTGGTTAAGTACCTGGAAGCGCGGCTCGGCATGAAGGTCGAGTACACCCCGGTGAGCGACTACGCCGCCTCGGTGGAAGCGCTGGCCAACAAGCAGATTGACATGGCTTGGTTTGGCGGCTTCACCTTCGTGCAGGCCAACGTGCGCTCCGGCGGCAAGGCCGTGCCTTTGGTGCAGCGTGAAGAAGATGAGAAGTTTCGCTCGGTCTTCATCACCACCGACCCCGCCATCAAAACCCTGTCCGATCTGAAAGGCAAGACCTTGAGCTTTGGCAGTGCCTCCAGCACCAGCGGCCACCTGATGCCGCGCAGCTTCTTGCTGGACGCCAAAGTGGACCCCGACAAAGACCTCAAACGCGTGGCCTACAGCGGCGCGCACGACGCCACCATTGCCGCCGTGGCCGCTGGCAAGGTGGACGCCGGTGCGCTCAACATCTCGGTGTGGGAGAAGTTTGTGAGCGACAAAAAAGTGGACACCACCAAAGTGCGCGTGATCTACACCACTCCCGCCTACTTTGACTACAACTGGACCGTGCACGCCGACATGCACGCCGCGCTGAAAGAAAAAATCACCAAAGCCTTCCTTGACCTGAACAAAGCCACGCCCGAAGGCAAAGAAATCCTCGACCTGCAACGCGCCACCCGCTTTGTGCCGACCAAGGCCGAGAACTACAAAGGCATTGAGGCGGCAGCGCGCAGTGCGGGTTTGCTGAAGTGACTTTCTAACCTTCCAGTTGCTATGAATAAAGCAGCTGCTTGCGCTTATATCTATTGGTCTGTGGCCTGATTTGATGATGAAAATCAAGCTCGAATCGGTCTTTGCCAAGCACCCCGCCGCAGCGATGAACGCGCCCGCAGCCCTGCGCGGCGTGTCGCTGGCCATCATCGCAGGCGAGCAGGTGGCTGTGATCGGCCCCTCGGGTGCGGGCAAGACCACATTGCTGCATCTGTTGGCCTGCGCTTTGCGCCCGAGTCAGGGTAATTTTCAGTTGGATGGGCAAGACCCTTGGGCACTGCCGCGCACGGCCTTGCAGCGACTGCGAGGTCAATTGTTTTTGGCCCCGCAAGTACCCCCGCTGCCGCCGCGCCAACGCGTGGTGACGGCGGTGTTGGCCGGGTGCTTGCCGCAGATGAGCCTGTGGCAAAGCCTGCGCAGCCTGTTCTACCCGAGCGACATCCCCCGCGCCGACGCGGCCCTGGCGCAGTTTGATTTGAGCGACAAGTTGTTCGAGCGGGTGGATCGCCTCTCCGGCGGTGAGCGTCAGCGCGTGGGCTTGGCGCGTTTGCTGGTGAGCCAAGCGAGTTTGTTTTTAGTGGACGAGCCCTTGTCCGCACTCGACCCCACGCGCAGCGTGCAGGCCATAGAGAGCCTGACCCGTGCAGCGCATGAGCTTGGTGCGACGCTGGTGGTCTCCTTGCACCATGTCGAGATGGCCTTGCAGCACTTTCCCCGCATTGTGGGTTTGCGCTATGGCGAGCTGGTGTTTGACCTGCCCGCCGCGCAGGTCACGCAGCAGCACTTGCACGACCTGTACGCGCAGCACATGGACGAGTTGAGTGGCCCTGCACCTGTTGATGCCTTACCCGAGTTGAATGCGCGTGTGGCGACACCGGTGGTGATGCACTGCCGTTGATGATGGACGGTCCTTCGATTCGCCTTGCACGGCAAGACCCCGCCTGGCGTTCCCGCGTCTTCTGGCTCATCGCCAGCGCGCTGCTGCTGTGGCCCCTTCTGGTGCTGACCGAGTTCAAGCCCTGGACGATGTTCGACGAGGCCAGCCTCAAGCCCACGCTGCACTTCCTGGGCGACTTCTTCCCCCCCAAGGTCGAGCCCGACTTCTTGCTGCTGGTGGCGCGTGAGACCTGGCGCACCGTGGCCATGGCCACCGCTGGCATTGCACTGGCGCTGCTCTTGGCCATTCCGCTGGCGCTGCTGTCGGTGCGCGTGCTGTCGCTCTCCGCACTCACCGGGCGCATGGCCGCTGGCCCCGCCGTGCTGCGCACCAGCGTGCGCTGGCTGATGATCGTGCTGCGCAGCGTGCCCGAGCTGATCTGGGCGCTGGTGTTTGTGCGCGTGGTGGGCCTGGGGCCGACAGCGGGCGTGATCGCCATCGCACTCACCTACGCAGGCATGCTGGGCAAGGTTTATGCCGAGATTTTGGAGAGTGGCGAGTCTCATGCCACGCACAGCCTCATGCGCAACGGCAGTGGGCGCTTGCAAGCGTTCCTATTCGGCTTGCTGCCGCAAAACGCGGCCGAGCTGACCAGCTACACCGTGTACCGCTGGGAGTGCGCCATTCGCTCCTCCGCCGTGCTGGGCTTTGTCGGTGCGGGCGGCTTGGGCCAACTCATGGACGCGTCCATGAAGATGTTCAACGGCTCCGAAGTGGCCACCATGCTCATCGTCTTCATGGCACTGGTGGCGCTGGCTGACTCGGTGAGTGCTTGGTTGCGCAAGGGGCTGGGATGAATTCCAAATTGCCACCACCCCTCTGGGATGCACGTTGCAAGGCGTGCTGGTTTGTTGTGGGCTTGATTGTTTTGACGGCGGCCAGTTTCTGGACGTTGGAGCTCAAGTGGGCGCAGTTCTTCAGCGTCGATGCCTTCACCAAGATGGGCAAGTTTTTAGGCGAGCTGCTGGTGCCTGACACCAACGCTCGCTTTCTGGTCAAGCTGGGCTGGGCCACCTTGGAGACGCTGGCCATGTCGGCGGTAGGCACGCTGATCGCCGCCGTGCTCGGCCTGGCCTTGGCCCTGCCCGCTGCCAAGACGCATGCGGGTGATGCCGCACGCTGGCGCGGCATCACCCGACTGCTGCTCAACGCCCTGCGCAGCATCCCCGAGCTGGTGTGGGCGGCGCTGCTGCTCATCAGCGCCGGTCTGGGGCCACTGGCAGGCACACTGGCGCTGGCGCTGCACACGGCAGGGGTGCTGGGTCGCCTTTTTGCCGAGGCGCTGGAAAACGCCCCCGCAGCCCCCGGCTTCGCGCTGCGCGCACGCGGTGTGAGCGAGGCCCAGGTGTTCTGGTACGCCACCCTGCCCAGTGTGCTGCCGCAGTTGCTCAGCTACACCCTGTACCGCTGGGAGAACAACATCCGCGCCGCCGCCGTGCTGGGCGTGGTGGGTGCGGGCGGTCTGGGGCAGATGCTGGCCTTTCACATGGGCTTGTTCCAAATGCCACAGACCAGCAG
>CANCDA010000042.1 GCA_947374705.1 Comamonadaceae bacterium
GAACGTCTCAGTTGGCAGATTGGCGAACTTGAAAAGCTCTCGCCCCAGGTCGGTGAGTGGGAAGAGATCAACACCGACCACGGCCGACTGTCGCATGTGCAAGCCCTGCTCGACGCTGCGCAAGGGGCCGTGGCCGCGCTGGAGGGCGATGAAGTCAGCGCGCTAAGTGCCCTGCACACGGCCCAGCAGTTGCTGCAAAAGCAGGCCCATCTGGAGCCCGACTTCAAGGACATGAGCGAGGTGCTGGCGTCCAGCCTGGCGCAGGTGGAGGACACGGTGCACTCCCTGCACGCCTACCTGCGCCGAACTGACCTGGATCCGGAGCGCCTGGCTGAGTTGGACGCGCGCATGACGCAGTGGGTCTCTCTGGCACGCCGCTACAAGCGCCCCCCGTCTGAGCTAGCGGTTTTGCTGAGTTCTTGGAAAGAAGAATTGACCCGGCTTGAGGCCGCCAGCGATCTGGCTGGGTTGCAAGCCGCAGCCCAAACCGCGCAAATTTCTTACACCGATGAAGCCCAAAAAATCTCGCGTGCGCGGACCCAAGCCGCACCGCTATTGGCCAAAGCCATCACCCAAGCCATGCAGGGCCTGGGCATGCAGGGCGGGCGGTTTGAAGTCGCGCTGCAAGCCACGCCTGAGCCCCAGCAAAGTGGGCTGGAAGAGGTGAGCTTCTTGGTGGCAGGCCATGCGGGCAGCACACCGCGCCCGGTCAGCAAAGTGGCCTCGGGCGGAGAGTTGTCGCGCATGGCCCTGTCCATCGCCGTGACCACCAGCCGCCTGGGCACGGCGCAAACCTTGATTTTTGACGAGGTCGATGCGGGTGTGGGCGGTGCGGTGGCCGAGACGGTGGGGCAACTCATGAAGCAGCTCGGCCTGGACCGGCAAGTGCTGGCCGTCACCCACTTGCCGCAAGTGGCGTCTTGCGCTGACCATCATCTGGTGGTGGCCAAGCAGTTGCAAGGCGCGGCCACGCTCAGCATGGTCAGCGCTGTGCAGGGCGAGCAGCGGGTGGCAGAAATCGCGCGTATGCTGGGCGGTGAACGCCTGCTCGGCACAACACTGGCCCACGCCAAAGAAATGCTGCAAACGCAGAGTTAGAGCCATAACAATGTCCATGGAAATTGTCCTCATCTCCGGCATGTCGGGCTCAGGCAAGTCCGTGGCGCTGCATGTGCTGGAGGACGCGGGCTACTTCTGCGTGGACAACCTGCCGCCTGATCTGCTGCTGCCCTTGGTGGCGCTGGAGCGCAAAAAAAACGCCCGCCGCTTGGCCATTGCCATGGACGTGCGCAGTGCATCTTCCCTGACCCAAGTGCCCGCCTTGCTCGCCAATATGCGCCATCAAGGCATGGACGTGAAGTTCTTGTTTCTGGATGCCAGCACCGATGCGCTGGTGCGCCGCTTTTCAGAGACCCGGCGCAAACATCCACTGTCGCAAATCGACCCCAACTCGGCCCACCATGACCTGAGTCGCGCACTGGTGGATGCCATCGAGCTGGAGCGCCAATTGCTCAGCACATTGCGCGAACACGCCCACGTTATCGACACCACTTTGCTGCGCCATGCGCAACTGCAAGACCAGGTGAAGTCGCTGGTCTCGGTGTCAGGTGACCAATTGACGCTGGTGTTTGAGTCTTTCTCTTTCAAACGCGGCATTCCGGGCGCGGCAGATTACGTGTTTGATGTGCGCATGCTGCCCAACCCCTACTACGAAACAGCCCTCAAGGCGCTCAGCGGCAAGGACAAGGCGGTGGCCGATTTTTTAAAGCAACAGCCCGAGGTGCGGCAAATGCAGGAGCAGATTGCCCAGTTTCTCAGCCACTGGCTGGAGCCGCTCTCGCGTAACCACCGCAGCTACGTCACGGTGGCCATTGGTTGCACCGGCGGGCAGCACCGCTCGGTCTATCTGGTGGAGCAACTCGCCGCGCGCTTTGAGTCACAGTGGCGCACCCTCAAGCGGCATCGTGATCTGGGCATCGCGCAATAGCAACTTTCTCACGGGTGCGGGCAAGCCCAGGCCGGGCCACTGGTGCGCAGTGAACCAGGCCGCAGCTGCTTGCATCCCGGTGTCTGTCGCCAAGGCCTCAGCAGGCAAGAGCAAGCGAACCGGGTGCAAGAAAAGGTCTTTGTGCGTGAGCACGTGGGGCACGACGGTTTCGTCCTCCAGCGCGGCGCGGTAGGGGGCAGGCACAGCCGCTTCAAGCGCTTCACGGCTGTCAAAAAGCTCAAAGCAATACAGACCTGCCCACACCCCAGGCGTGGGGCGTCGGCTCAGCCGCACGACGCCCTGCGGTGTTTGCGCCCACAGCATCCAGATCGACTGCGCGCTGCGTTTGAGTTTGCGGGTCTTGACGGGGTACTTTTGCGGCGTGCCTTCTGCGTGGGCACGACACGACTGCTGCACCGGGCAGGTTGAGCAGAGTGGCTTTTTACTCAGGCACACCGTAGCCCCCAAATCCATCATGCCCTGGGTGTAGCGAGGCATGCTGCGCGTCAAATCATTCACCGGTAACACCTGGGTAGCCAAGTCCCATAAAGCCCGCTCGTTGGCCGTTTTGGCCAGGTCTTCACCAAAGCCCAAGAAACGAGTGAGCACGCGCTTGACGTTGCCATCCAGAATCGCAGCCCGCTCCCCAAAGCAGATGGACGCAATGGCCGCTGCGGTGGAGCGACCGATGCCAGGCAGCGTGGTCAACGTCTGTGCCGTGCCAGGGAACGCACCGCCGTGCAATGCCATCACCTGAACGGCGCAAGCATGAAGATTGCGAGCCCGGCTGTAATAACCCAGGCCGCTCCACAAAGACAAGACCTCATCCAAGTGCGCATTCGCCAGTGATCGAACCTCCGGAAAACGCGCCAAAAACCGGGGGAAATAGTCGAGCACCGTCACCACCTGGGTCTGCTGCAGCATGATCTCAGACAGCCAAACGCGGTAAGGATCGGTGGTGTTTTGCCAAGGCAGATGATTGCGGCCAAACTCTTTCTGCCAGTGCATCACCGGCGTGGCCAAGTCAAAACGCATGGGGCTCAAGCGGCAATCAGTTCTGCCGAGGCTTCAGACGAAACCTCCAGGGCCTGAAGCAAAAGCCCCGTCAGTTCGAGCAGCCTCTTGTCGTGCAAGCCTGCCACGGCGATTTGCGTTTCAATCTCTGCACAGCGCTCGTTAAGCCCACCCGCAGCCTGCTGGATTCGGTCAATCGCTTCGATACGGCGTGCAAAATTGCGATGGCGCTCCCTGAGTTGCACGTCCAACTGGGCAGCAGCTGATTTGCTCCACAGCTCAATGGCGCTCAACAAAGTTTGGCGCAAGCTGCGCAACCGCGTGGCCAGGGCGCGCACCAGCCGGTCGGTGAACTCGGGCTGCGCCAGCCGGAAGGCATTGCCAACCCCCAGGTATTGAAGATGACCCTGCTCCACCCGGTCCAGCTCATTGAAAAACTCTTGCATTTGCGGCTCGCTCGGGGGCTGCAAAGAAAATCCGTACTCGGCATTGAGTTGACGAAAGGTCGCACCCAGCATGGTCTGAATTTCTTCCGTCAAACGCTGCACCTGTCGCATGCTTTCGCGCAAGCGCTCAAAGGTTTCACCATAGGCGCGCTTGACCCCCAATTTAAGTCCTTTTTGTTTCAGAGTGAGTTTGAGTTGCGCCATCTCGTGACGCAAGCTGGTGGCCCCCAGCAGCCTGAAGACATCGCGCAGCAGCCTGAGGTGCACCGACCTCACCGCATGGATCTTGGCCCCCCCCATGTCAAAGTCGGTCTGCTCACGCGAGATGCGAATGCGCATGTGCTTGATGACGGTGGCGTTTTTACCCATCAAGCTCTTCATCTCCAGCATTTGTTCGGTCAAGTCGCGGCGGCGAATATGCAGCATGCGCCCCGCCTCCACCTGCAACTCTGCAACCCCTTTGGCCACCGCCGTACCCAAAATTTTCTGGCGCTGCGCCATGATGCGCTCGGCCAGGGCTTGTTCGAGCGCAGGCAGGCAACTGGCCTGCAAAAGCTCGGTGTTGTTGGTGACCTTGGCCACCAAACCTTTTTGGGCCGACACGGCAAACACATGGGCCCGAGGCACCGCCAAAATTTCTGCGGTGCTGTCACATTGGCGATCAATCTGCGCTTGAATTTGCGCGGGCGTACTCAAGGGATCCCACAGCGCATCAATTTTGTTGAGCACCACCAAGCGGGTATCGGTGTCACCCGTTTCGGTGATGAGGTTTTCACGCCAGATGGACAGGTCTGACTTGGTGACCCCGGTGTCAGCGCCCAACACAAAAACGGCCGCATGGGCCTGCGGAATCAGGCTCACGGTCAGCTCGGGCTCAGCGCCAATGGCGTTCAGACCCGGCGTGTCCAGAATCACCAAGCCCTCTTTGAGCAAAGGGTGCTCGATGTTGATCAGCGCATGACGCCAGCGGGGCACTTCTACCAAACCTTGCGCGTCAACCAGCGGGTTGTCGTCAGGGGCTTGTTTGTGCCAAAAACCCAGGGCATGCGCTTCGTCTTGTGTCACGCGACGGGTCTGTGCCAAGGGCTCCAGGGCGCGCGCGAGTTGATCGGGGTCATTCACATCCAAATCAAACTGCGTCCACTTCTCGGGCACCATGCGCCACTCCATCAGGGACTGTGACTCCAAGCGCGTCTCTATGGGCAGCAATCGCAGACTAGGCGGCACATCGGCATCAAAACCCATCTCGGTCGGGCACATGGTGGTGCGCCCTGCGCTGGCCGGCATGATGCGCCGACCGTAGGTGGAGAAGAAGATGGCGTTGATCAGCTCAGACTTGCCGCGCGAAAATTCGGCCACAAAAGCCACCATGACTTTGTCGGCCCTGACCTGCGCATCCAGGCGTTTGAGGCGCTCCTCAATGGCCGCGTCCAGCAAATCCTGGTCTCTGAGCCATTCGACGAGTAATTTCAGGCGCAGCACAAAGCCGTGTCGCCACGACCCATGCTGCTGGAATTGTTCGTTGAATGATTTTGGCAATTTGTTCCCCACGTCAAGGCTCAATATAGCATCGCGTTCATATCTGCTACCTAGGGCAGAGTTCAGCGCTGACAGGTGCGGCAAAAAAACGTGGAGCGCTGGCCCTGCCGAATCATCTTGATGGGCGTTCCACACCCATGGCACGCCAAGCCCGCACGCCCATAGACATGTGCCTCCAACTGAAAATGGCCCGCTTCCCCACTGGCATTTGAAAAATCTTTCAGCGTGCTGCCGCCCTGTGCCACCGCACGGGCCAGCACTTTTTGGATGGCTGCGTGTAACTTTAGAGCACGCGGAAAACTCAAGCGATCCGCCCTCAAAGTCGGTCGAATGCCGGCCAGAAACAAGACCTCGCACGCGTAAATATTGCCCACCCCCACCACCACCTCACCCGCCAGCAGCACCTGCTTGATGGGGGAATGGCGTTGCTTGAGACCGGCATGAAACGAGCGCGCTTCAAACGCATCAGTCAAGGGCTCCACACCCAGCTTACCCAATAATTTTTGAGCCACGGCTGAGTCTTCGCTGGGCGCAAACACCACCGCGCCAAAGCGACGCGGGTCATGGAGCCGCAAAATGCCTTGGTGGGTTATCAGCTCAAAGTGATCGTGCTTGCCCAATGCCTGAGGCGAGCTGGTGAAGCTCAAACTGCCCGACATGCCCAGATGAATCAGCAGCAGCCCGTCGTCCAAATCCAGCAGCAAATACTTGCCACGCCGACGCACCGCGCGCACCACTCGGCCCGCCAATTGCTGCACAGGCACACCCAAAGGCCAGCGCAAGGGTTTGCCCATTTGGGCCGATGCAATCCGCGCCCCGGCAATGCGGCTTGCGAAACTCAAACGGGTCACTTCAACTTCGGGTAATTCAGGCATATCAAAAAGTAGCGTTGGCTTGGATTATTATGGCCCGATGCGTTCATCTCAAAGATTTCTGAAGCACCTTGGCGCACTGGTCCTGGTGGCTGCGCTCGGCGCGCACGCCCAAAGCTCCAGCGCCCCAGTGAGCCCCGCCAAAACGTCGGCACTGGATGCCGACCTGTTTTACCAATTGTTGCTGGGCGAGCTCAACGCCCAAGGTGCAAACCCAAGCCTGGGTTACTCACTCCTGCTGGACGCAGCACGCAAAACCGAAGACCCTCAGTTGTTTCAACGTGCGGTCGAAATTGCGCTGCAAGCCCGCTCCGGCGAATCGGCGCTACAGGCCGCCCGCGCGTGGCGACAGGCTCTGCCCAAATCGCGAGAAGCCAACCGTTTCGTGCTGCAAATTTTGATCAGTCTGAACCGATTGACAGACACCGTAGAGCCCATGAAGCGCGAAGTTGCGCTGGCTACCGAGCAGGAGCGTGCGGCCTCTATCGCCGCGCTACCCAACTACTTTGCCAGAGCGGCCGATAAACTCGCCGCAGCCCAAGCGCTAGAGCAAACGCTGTCCACCTACACGGCCCGCCCTGAGAATGGCAAGGACATTGCGGTGACCGCCTGGATCACGTTGGGCCGCATGCGACTGATGTCCGGTGATCGGGACGCTGCCCTGGAAGCCGCTCGGCGCGGTCAAGCCTTGGATGTGCGCGCCGAAGGCCCGGCCCTGCTGGCCTTGGCCTTGATGGGTCCCAATACAACGCAGGCCGAAGCCCTGGTGAAAAAATACCTGACGCCCCAAGCCCAACCCGAAGTTCGCCTAGCCTATGCCCGCGTCTTACTGGATGCGCAGCGCTATGCCGAATCAGAAGCGCAAATTCAAATCCTCACCCGAGACAAACCTGACTTTGCCGAACCCTGGCTGATTCAAGGGGCTCTGGCACTCCAAGACAAACGCACTGATCTGGCTGAAAAGTCGCTTCAAAAGTATGTCGATCTCAGCACCGCCAACACCAGTAATCCCACACAAGAACGAGGCGTGGTGCAGGCCTATTTGATGCTGGCCCAAGTGGCCGAACAACGCAAAGACTTTGCACAAGCCGAACACTGGCTGAGCAAAATCACCAATGCCGATGACATGTTGCAAACGCAAACGCGGCGCGCCGGTATTTTGGCGCGCCAAGGCCGCATGGAACAGGCCCGCGCACTGATTGCCAGCTTGCCCGAACGCACCCCAGCCCAGGCCCGCAGCAAACTGATGGCCGAAGTGCAACTCCTGCGTGAGAACAAGCTTTATCAACCCGCCTACGACCTGCTGGCACAAGCCACCCCGAACAACCCCAACGACTTTGACCTGCTCTACGACCAGGCCACACTGGCCGAGAAGCTGGGCGACACCGAAGGCATGGAGCGCCTGCTGCGCCAGATCATCGCTGGCAAGCCCGACTACCACCATGCCTACAACGCCCTGGGTTATTCATTGGCCGAACGTAACATCCGCCTGGACGAAGCCCGCCTGCTCATCCTCAAAGCACTTGAATTTGCACCGGACGACCCCTTCATTTCAGACAGCCTGGCCTGGGTTGAATTCAAAAGTGGCAACAAAACCGAGGCGCTGCGCATTCTGCAAAGTGCTTACAAAACCCGCCCCGATGCCGAAATCGCCGCCCACTTGGGCGAAGTGCTGCTGAGCCTGGGCCAGCGCGAACAAGCGATCAGCATCTGGCGTGAAGGTTTGCAACTCAATGCAGACAACGAAACCCTGACCGAAACACTCAAGCGCCTGCGTGTGAAATTGTGATTTCAATGCATCGCAGCTTCTGTTACCTCCTCCTTATTGCTACATTTTTAATAGCTGGCTGCGCAGCTTCTGTCAAACCTATAGGTCAATACGACGCCGAAACCCGCAGCTGGAATGGTCGCCTGGCAGTGCGTATTGACGGCGTCAACGATGGCCCACCTCAGTCTTTCTCGGCCAGCTTCGAACTCATCGGGCAAGCCAGCGCGGGCGATCTCATCCTCTACGGCCCACTGGGCAGCACCGCCGCCCACCTGAACTGGACGCCTGACGCCGCCACCCTGCGCAGCAATAGCTCGGTGCGTAGCTTCAACTCGCTAAGCGAGCTGGCACAACAGGCCACCGGCACCGACCTGCCCATTGCCGCGTTGTTTGACTGGCTCGCGGGGAGAGACCTACCCGTGCCCGGCTGGCAAGCCGATCTGTCGCAACTGGGCCAAGGCCGACTCACTGCACGCCGCACACAACCCGAACCTGCCGCAGAATTGCGCCTCATTCTTGAACCATGAAGTCGCTCTACGACATTCCCGCCCCCGCCAAGCTCAACCTGTTTTTGCACATCACCGGGCGCAGGGCCGACGGCTACCACCTTTTGCAGTCCGCCTTCATGCTGATCGACTGGCATGACACCCTGCATTTCGAGCTGTGCACGCAGTCCAACATCAGCCGCGAAGACTTGCTGACCCCTCTGCCTGAAGACGACCTCATCCTTCGCGCCGCCCGTGCACTGCAAACCCTTGGTGGCACAACGCAGGGCGCGCATATCAGCGTTGAAAAACGCCTGCCTGCACAAGCCGGTATGGGGGGAGGATCATCGGACGCCGCCTCCACCCTGCTTGCCCTCAACCGGCTGTGGGAACTTCACCTGAGCCTGCAACAACTCACCCAGATTGGTTTGAGCCTGGGTGCCGATGTGCCGTTTTTCCTGAGCGGCCACAACGCTTGGGTCGAAGGCATCGGTGAAAAAATCACCCCCCTATCCTTGCCGCGCGCTCAGTTTTTGGTCATCAAGCCAGACGCCGGACTGCCCACCCAAGCGATTTTTTCAGCCCCCGACTTAAAAAGGGACACGAATCCCGCTATAATCGCAGGCTTCGCTGCAAACCCATTCGGCTTTGGCCGCAACGACTTACAAGCTGTTGCGCAAAGACTTTGCCCCGAGGTGACAAAAGCCCTAGATTGGCTTGACTCACGCGGACTTCAAGGTCGAATGACAGGTTCTGGAAGTGCTGTTTTTGCACATGTGCCCACTCTGTTTGAATTGGGCGATGTACCGAAAGCCCTACAGATCAGGTTGTGCAGCAATCTTGAGGTTCACCCTTTGGCGGGTTGGGCCTCTTGAGAAATTGGTTTATCGGTGAGCCGTGTTAAGCGGTTCACCCGTGTAGGGGAGTCGCCAAGTTGGTTAAGGCACTGGATTTTGATTCCAGCATGCGAAGGTTCGAGTCCTTCTTCCCCTGCCAAAATTTTCGGACCATTTGCTTGGCCCGTTTTTCTCACTCTTGAGCGCTGGGATGATCATGCAGTCCGTACAAACTTCTGACTTTTTGGTTTTTACCGGCAATGCCAATCCCGCCTTGGCCGCAGACATTGCCCGCAACCTCGGTGTCACGCTCGGTGCAGCCACGGTAGGCCGCTTCTCTGACGGCGAAGTTCTGGTCGAAATCAACCAAAACGTGCGTGCCCGCGACGTCTTTGTGGTGCAGTCCACCTGCGCGCCCACCAACGACAACCTGATGGAACTGCTGGTCATGGTGGACGCCCTGCGGCGTGCATCGGCCGAGCGTATCTACGCCGTGATCCCTTACTTCGGCTACGCCCGCCAAGACCGTCGCCCGCGCTCCAGTCGCGTGCCCATCACGGCCAAAGTTGTGGCCGACATGCTGCAGGCCGTGGGCGTTACCAGCCTGCTGACCATGGACTTGCATGCCGACCAAATCCAAGGCTTCTTTGATATCCCGGTGGACAACATCTACGCTTCGACCGTGCTGCTGGGCGATCTGCGCCAAAAGAACTACGACGACCTGATTGTTGTGTCGCCCGACGTTGGCGGCGTGGTGCGCGCCCGTGCGCTGGCCAAACAGCTCAACTGCGATCTGGCCATCATCGACAAGCGCCGCCCCAAAGCCAATGTCAGCGAAGTCATGCACGTGATCGGTGAGATCGACGGTCGCAACTGCGTCATCATGGACGACATGATCGACACCGCAGGCACGCTGGTCAAGGCCGCTGAGGTGCTCAAAGAGCGTGGTGCCAAAAAGGTCTATGCCTACTGCTCGCACCCCATTTTTTCCGGCCCCGCCATCGAGCGCATCTCCAAAGGCGATGCACTGGACGAAGTGGTCGTCACCAACACCATCCCCCTGGGCGAAGCAGCCTCCAACTGCTCAAAAATTCGCCAGGTGAATGTGGCCCCCTTGATTGCAGAGACCATCCGGCGCATTGCCAAAGGTGAGTCTGTCATGAGTTTGTTCTCGGACCAGGAAGACCTTTTCTGATCCAGGCAAAAAGTGGGCTCGTGCGCGCCATTGAGCGTGCCGGGCCTTTTTAAAACCGGAGTCACACTGGTCGCGGTGGACTCCTTCAGGAGTAAGTTATGAATTTTGTCGCTTTTGAGCGCGCTAAGCAGGGCACGGGTGCGAGCCGCCGTCTCCGCATCACCGGCCGCACGCCCGGTATCGTCTATGGTGGTGCAACCCCACCCGCTATGGTCGAACTCGATCACAACGCCTTGTGGCATGCCCTGAAGAAAGAGGCTTTCCACTCCAGCGTTCTGGACATGGAAATCGCCGGTCAGGTCAACAAAGTTTTGCTGCGCAACGTGCAAATGCACCCGTTCAAGCAACTCGTGTTGCACATTGACTTCCAGCGCGTGGACGCCACCACCAAGCTGCACATGAAAGTGCCATTGCACTACAGCGGTGACGAGAACTCTCCTGCCGTCAAGACCGAAGGCTGCATTGCCAACCACGTCGTGACCGAAATCGAAGTGCTGTGTCTGCCTGCCGACCTGCCCGAGTTCATCGCCGTTGATCTGAGCGGCCTGAAGAAAGGTCACTCGCTGCACCTCAACGACGTCGTTTTGCCTAAGGGTGTGACGGCTGTGACCCACGGTAAAAACAACCCCGTGTTGGTCTCTGTTGTGATGGTGGCTGGCGCTGAGCCTGCCCCTGAAGCAGCGGCTGCAGCCCCTGCCGCTGACGCCAAAGCTGCGGGCAAAGCCCCAGCCAAAGCACCGGCTAAAGCACCAGCGGCCAAGAAGTAACTCTTCTTCGCTCTGCCAAAAGGCCCACCTCGGTGGGCCTTTTTTTATGCATTTTTCGCGCGTGAGGCATGCAGGATAATTTACCCATGATCAAGTTATTTGTAGGCCTAGGCAACCCCGGCCCTGAGTATGAAGCGACCCGCCACAACGCGGGTTTTTGGTGGATCGATGCGCTGGCCAGCGAGCTCAAAGTCAGCTTGCAGCCAGACCGCAACTTCCACGGTTTTGTGGCGCGCATCAGCCTGCATGGCCAGACCGTGTGGCTACTCAAGCCACAAACTTTCATGAACGTGTCAGGCAAGGCAGTTGCCGCACTGGCGCGGTTTTACAAAATCCAGCCCGATGAAATTCTGGTCGCGCATGACGAGCTCGACATCATTCCCGGCCAAGCCAAACTCAAGTTTGCAGGCAGCCACGCCGGCCACAACGGCCTGCGCGACATCCACGCCCAACTCGGCACCGGCGACTACTGGCGCTTACGCCTGGGCGTGGGCCACCCCGGCGTTAAATCTGAAGTCATCCACTGGGTGTTGAAGAAACCCTCACCCGAACACCGCGAAGCGATTGAAGACACCGTACACCGCACCCTCAAAGCCATCCCGCCCCTACTGGCGGGCGAGATGGAAAAAGCCACGCTCTTGATCCACACCAGCAAACCGCCCCGACCCAAACCCCCCAAGCCCGCCAGCGCTGAAGCACCCCTTACCGATCCAAAAACCAATGAACAGGGAGACCCCGCATGAAACGTTTGTCCAACATTGCTCTAGTTTTAGTAGCACTCTGCGCTATTCAAATCAAGGCTCACGCTCAAAATGCCTACCGCTGTGGCAACAGCTACAGCCAAACGCCCTGCCCCGGAGGCGTTACGATTGATGCGGCGGATAACCGCAGCGGCGCGCAAAAAGCACAGTCTGACGCGGTGATTCAGCGCGACAAGGCGACTGCGGACAGCATGGAAAAATCACGCCGCCAAGAGGAAGAGGCTTTGCGGCGTCAGCAGAGCAGCGTTGCGCCCGTGCAGGCCAGCAAGAACCCCAATACCGAAAAGAAAGTGGCTCAGTCCGTGCGTCACGTCAGAAAATACAATCAAAAAAACCCTGACAACTTCACCGCCAAAGCCCCAAGCGAGTCCAAGAAAAAGAAACCGGTTACCGCCACCACATCCCCCTAGATTCACAGGGGGGGGTGACACGGTACAGACTTACGGTGCGGCAGACCCGGGTTTGGCCTGCGCCTGCAAACGCCGGTATTTTTGCCACAAGGTCTCGTTGTCTTCCACAAATTGCGGGTTCACGGGAATGCAGGCCACGGGGCAGACTTGCACGCACTGGGGTTCGTCAAAATGACCTACGCATTCGGTGCAGCGGTGGGGGTCGATCTCGTAGATTTCTGGGCCGAGAAAGATGGCTTCGTTCGGGCACTCGGGTTCGCACACATCGCAGTTGATGCACTCGTCGGTGATGATCAGGGACATGTGGCAAGCATCCGTTTGCGCTGGTCGTACACCGGCTGGGGTGGCATGTCGGCCAGGTGCTCGATGTCGGCCCATTCCAAAATATCTATCGCCTCACCCTCCACGCGCACGCGGTTCAGGCCCGCGTTGGGGATCAGGGTTTGGCGCGGGCCGGACAGAGGCAGCGCCTTGGCGGATCGGTAAATCATGTCGAGCACGCCGCCATGCGTGACCACCGCCACGGTTTGCTGCGGGTAGGCCAAGGCCAGCGCACGCACCGCCGCCAACACCCGCGTGTGAAACTGACGCACGCTCTCACCGCCCACAAACGCAAAGTCCGCATCAAACAGCGTCCACTGCGCCCATTCATCCGGGAATTGCGCCTTGATGTCGGCCACCAGCAGGCCCTCGATCACACCGAAGCTTTGCTCGCGCAGGGCCGCGTTCAAGAGGGGTTGGAGTTCTCGCTCGCCCGCTCGGTTCTGCGCCACCGGCAGGGCCGTTTGCTGCGCGCGCATCAAGTCGCTGCACACCAGGGTGTGCACGTCCTCCTGCGCCAGACGCAGCCCGATGCGGCGCGCTTGCTCGTGCCCAGTGGCGTTGAGCGGCACATCGATTTGCCCTTGAAAACGCAGTTCACGGTTCCAGTCGGTCTCGCCGTGACGGATCAGAATCAACTCAGTCATGCTTCGCTTATCGCCTCATTGCTTTCGTTGGCTGTGTCAGCCTCCATTTCCGCTTGCGCGGGCTTGACGATCATCACCGGCACACCCGACGCATGCAGCACCTCATTGGCCACCGAGCCCAGCAAGGCGCTGCGCAAAGTGCCCTGGCCGCGCGCGCCCATAACCACCAGCTCGCAACCATAGCGTTCCAAAATATCGATCAAGGTATGCGCCGGGTCACCCTTGGCCACTTCGCTCTCATAAGCGATGCCGGCCTGATCCAGCAGCGCCTGCGCGGGCTCCAAGGCGTGGGCCCCGGCCTCAGCGCTGATGCGCTCAATCATGTCGGCGTCATGCGCCACCACCAACTCGTACAAAGACGCGGGCTCTTGCACATTGGCCAGCACCACATCGGCCTGTAGGCCTTGGCGCACCAGCCCCACCGCAAAGCGCACCGCCGCCATCGACAGCTCGGAACCATCCACCGGTAGCAGTATTTTCATGGCTTTTTCTCCTCTAGTGCAATACGAAATTCTTCCACCCGCGCCGCATGGTCAGCCGCGTCCCCATAGTTCAAAAAATGCGCGTAGCGGGCATGGGTGCCCAGCACTTTGCGGGCATGCTTGATGGGGCAGAAGTACTGCTCGGTACGCGCCACAATTTCGCTCACATAGGCCAGTAAACCCGTGCCGTAAGCGCAATAGGTGCAGTGAAATTTCTCAACAAAATTCAGGTAAGCCAAGTGCTGCCGATCCAGCACGATGTAGTCCGCGCGGCGCACCTTGGCCACGCGGTAAATCGGGAAGCACGTGGCCTGGTAAAAACTCACGCACACGTCCAGCACCAGCATCGGAAAAATCATGCTGTAAATGATGGGGCCGGTGATTAAATTCTGTGGCCGATTCGTCACCAACCAGAGGAAGAAGCCCCGCTTCAAGCGTTGGTGTGTTTGACGAATGGTTTGCTCAAACTCAACCCGTTTGCCTTGAATCTGAAAGAACATGCGGTGCTCTTGCGCGTGCACCGCCGTTTGCAACTCGTCTTCCAGCACTTTGATTTGTGCGGGCAGTTCCCGGATTTGATCGTTCATGACATTTCAACCCCAGTTGAGTTGCGGTTCATCCGCCATCAAGCTTCCCCCAAACTTCGCAATTTCGCACGCAAACTCCGCGCCACCACAGGGTGTACAAACTGATCCACATCGCCACCCAGGGTAGAGATTTCTCGCACCAAAGTGCTGGAGATGAACAGGTACTTGTCACCCGGTGTCAGAAACACGGTTTCCACATCGGGCTTGAGGCTACGGTTCATGCCTGCAAGTTGGTATTCGTAATCAAAGTCTGTGCCGGAGCGCAGGCCGCGCAGCATCACCGTGGCTTTATGTGAGCTCGCAAAATCAATCACCAAACCCGAGAAATGCGCAACCGACACCTGGGGGTAAGGTTTGACGAGTTCACTCACCATGTCCATGCGCTCATGCACGGAGAACATGGTTTTTTTGTGGTGCGCGGTGGCCACGGCCACGATGACTTTGTCAAACATCAGGCTGGCCCGCGCCACCATGTCCAGGTGGCCCAAGGTCATGGGGTCGAAGGTGCCGGGGTAGATGGCGGTGATGTGGCGGGCCATGGTTTCTTTCTAATCAGTTGAGGACAGAGCAAAGTTCGTTGCACGTAACTCTTGGTCTGTCCCGCAATGTCTCAATACGTCGAGGACCGAGCAAAGTTCGCTGCGCGTAACTCTTGGTCTGTCCCGCAAGTTCTCAGATTATGCGGCGCAAGAGGTGCGCGTGCACGGCGCCGGCCTTCATATACCGGTGCAAGCTCAGGTTAAGGGCTGCCAATGTTTCCTC
>CANCDA010000043.1 GCA_947374705.1 Comamonadaceae bacterium
TCACGGGCAGGCGGATGCCAAACCACTGGGTCACGCCCAGGGATTGGATCAAGGTCACGATGCCGCAGCAAAACAGGTCGGCAGAAATCAGAAAGGCCACCTGCTCGGGTGACAGCTTCAAAGCGCGGCCAATGATGAGCGGCACGGCCACCGCACCCGCGTACATCACCAGCACATGCTGTAGCCCCAGCGCCATCAAGCGGCCCGAGGGGAGTTTTTCATCAACGGGATGGGTTCCCGTACTTAAAGTAGCACTCATCTTTATCTCCTTCGTGGTTGTCTTCGTGGTTAGTTTTGCGGCTAAAAGGTTAGCGTCGATTCAGTGCACCGCGCAAGTCAAAGCGCTCTGCTTCGGGCATCAAGGAGCGGTGCGCACAGCCATCTAAGTGGTGGGCCATGCACTTCAATGCGCCGGGCTTGTCGCCGGCTTCCAACTTGGCAAGAATCCCTGCGTGATCATCAAATGAGCAAGCGTTTTTTCCCGGTGCATCAACACTGGCGATGAGTAAGGTGGTACGTGACACCAGCCGCCGCAGCATGTCTGTCAGCAGCTGGTTGCCTGCCAGTTGCGCCAGCTCCACATGGAAGTCTGCCGACAGGCGAATCCAGGCGGAACGGTCACCCGCCAGCCAGGCGGCACGTTCTTTCTTCACCATGTCTTTGAGGCGCTTGATTTCGGCTATGGGTTTTTCGTCCGCCACTTTTTGTACGACCAGACGCTCCAAGGTTTGGCGTAACTCGAACATGTCCTGAGCCTCTTTTTCAGTGGGGCTGGCAATGAACGCCCCTCGGTTGGGCTCCAGATCGACCAGGCCTTCATTGGCCAACTGGGTGAGCACTTTACGAACGTTATGGCGTGCGAGTTTGTAAATTTCACATAGCACCTGCTCGGTGAGCTTGGTCTTGGGCGGGAGCCGGTGCTCCATGACTGCATCAAAGATGTCGGCGTACATCCGGCTTTCATCATCAGCCAGTGCATCAATGTTTACGGTGGTTTTTGATTTAGGCATTGTTAGGATTGTCAACAATCTGTATTATTTTATAAAACAATCTGAATTAAGATTGGTGTAAACCCTGTATTCATCAGAATGCCATTCACCTAACATAGAGGCACTATGGGACGATTAACTACACATGTATTGGACACGGCACACGGGAAACCGGGTCGAGACGTTCAAATCCATCTTTATAAAATTGTTGACAATTCAAGAATTGAACTGTCAACAAAATTTACCAACACCGATGGTCGCTGCGATGCGCCGCTTCTCGAAGGCGATGCTTTGCAGTCTGGCGTTTATGAGCTGGACTTCTCTGTGGGTGACTACTTCCGCGCGATGGGTGTGGCGCAAACGCAGCCGCCGTTTTTGGATGTGGTGACGCTGCGCTTTGGCGTGGCCGATGTCGCGCAGCACTACCACGTGCCGCTGGTGGTGACGCCCTGGAGCTACTCCACCTACCGGGGGTCTTGAATGGAAACACTGCTCCCCTATGTGCTGGACTGGGCCAATTTGCTGCTGCGCTGGCTGCACGTCATCGTGGGCATCGCCTGGATTGGTGCCTCGTTTTATTTCGTCTGGCTCGACAACAGCCTGCACGCTCCGCTAGACCCAGCCCTCCAGGCCAAAGGCGTGGGCGGTGAGCTGTGGGCGGTACACGGTGGCGGTTTTTACAACCCGCAAAAATACCTGGGCAGTCCCCCGCAGATACCTGAGAACCTGCATTGGTTCTACTGGGAGGCTTACAGCACCTGGCTCACAGGTTTTGCGCTGTTCACTGTGCTTTACCTGTTCAATGCCGACACGTTTTTGATTGACCGCAAGGTGTTCGACATGGCCCCCGCCACGGCGGTCATGGCGGCACTGGCTTTCTTGGTGACGGGCTGGGTGGTGTATGACGCGATTTGCCGGGTGTGGGGTGAGCGCCCTGGGGGTGACCGCATCGTCGCCTTGCTGGTGCTGGTCTATGTGGTGGGCGCGACCTTGGTGGCCTGCCATTTGTTCTCGGGCCGCGCCGCGTTCTTGATTATCGGGGCCATGCTGGGCACGAGCATGAGCGCCAACGTGTTCTTCTGGATCATCCCGGGGCAGCGCAAGGTCATCGCCTCCATGCGCGCGGGTGACACCCCTGACCCCGTGCATGGCCAGCGTGCCAAGCAGCGCAGCGTGCACAACACCTACTTCACGCTGCCCGTGCTGTTCACCATGCTGTCCAACCACTACAGCATGACCTACACGCACCCCTATAACTGGGCGGTGCTGCTGCTCATCATGCTTGCTAGCGTGTTGATTCGCCAGTTCTTCCTGCTCAAACACAAGGGCGTGTGGAACTGGAATTACCCCGCTGCGGGGGTGATTCTGCTGCTGGGCGTGGCCGTCTGGCTGGCCCCAATGCCATCGTCATCAATGGCGACCAGTAACCCCGCCGCAGCCACCACCACCACCCTGGCCGATATCCAGCCCATCTTCAATCAGCGCTGCGTCATGTGCCACAACGCGCAATTGGCCAGCAAAAATATCCGGCTGGATTCACCCGCCGCCATCCAGACCAACGCGCAATTGATTTACCAGCAGGCCGTCATCCTCAAGACCATGCCCATGAACAACGCCACCGGCATCACCGAGGCCGAGCGCGCCACCCTGGGCCGCTGGTTCAGGGCGGGCGCGCCACAATAAAGTCACTCTCGCCACTCCATCCAGGATCAGCCATGTCCGTCCCCCAACTCGACCCCAACGCCCCCGATTTCACCCGTCGCCACATGAACCTGGCCGACCCGCGCCTGGGTGCACAAGCCCTGCACTGCACGGATGATTTCTTTGCCCCCATGACGCGCATGCTCAACCCCGAGCCCGCCGTCTTCATCCCCGGCAAATACGATGAACACGGCAAGTGGATGGACGGCTGGGAGAGCCGCCGCAAGCGCGTTAACGGGCACGACCACATCATCGTGCGCCTGGCCCGGCGCGGTGTGATCTTTGGCGTCGATATCGACACCAGCCACTTCACCGGCAACTACCCGCCCGCCGCTTCCCTGGAGGGCTGCGACTGCGAGGGCGACCCGGTTGACAGTACGACGTGGACAGAGGTCTTGCCCTCCGTCAACCTGCAAGGCAACAGCCACCATTACCACGATGTCTCTCACGCAGTAGCGAATGATCACGCCTACACCCACATCCGCCTCCACATCTACCCGGACGGCGGCATTGCCCGCTTGCGCGTTTACGGCCAGCCTAAACGCGACTGGGCCAACACCAGTCGCAGTGAATTGATCGATCTGGCCAGCATTGAAAACGGAGGCTATGTGGTGGCCACCAACAACCAGCACTTCGGCCTGGCCAGCAACATGCTCATGCCCGGGCGGGGCGTTAACATGGGCGACGGCTGGGAGACACGCCGCCGCCGCGAACCCGGCAACGACTGGTGCGTGGTGGCGCTGGGCCAAGCCGGTGTCATCGAAAAAATCGAGGTCGATACCTGCCACTTCAAAGGCAACTACCCCGATCGCTGCTCCCTCCAGGCCGCCTTTGTGCAGGGCGGCACCGAGACCTCGCTGGTGACGCAAAGCATGTTCTGGCCGGTGCTGCTGCCCGAGCAAAAACTGCAAATGGACTTGCAGCATTATTTCGAAAAAGAAATCGCCAAGCTCGGCCCCATCAGCCACGTGCGCTACAACATGCACCCGGACGGCGGCACCTCGCGTCTGCGCTTGTGGGGGAAGCTGGCATGAACGCTTTGAACATCCAGCCGCTGACCCGTGAAGCCTTCGCCCCCTTCGGTGAAGTCATCATGCTCGACGGTGCCAAGCACTACCCCATCAATGCGGGCACGACCGAGCGCTTTCATGCCTTGGCCCGTGTGGACGCAACCGAGCAGGGCGGCGTGCCCGTCATCAGCCTGTTTCGCGGCCAGCCCCGGCCCCTACCACTGCCCATCACCGTGATGGAGCGTCACCCCCTAGGCAGCCAAGCCTTTGTGCCCGTCACCCAGTCCGCCGACGATGAATACCTGGTGGTGGTCGCGCCAGCGGGGGAGTTGGATGCGAGCCAGATGAAGGCCTTTTTGGCCAAAGGCTTTCAGGGCGTGAGCTACGCGCGCGGTGTGTGGCATCACCCCTTGATCGCGCTGCGCCGGGTCAGCGATTTTTTAATCGTGGATCGGGTGGGTGAGGGCAATAACTGCGATGAGGTTGAGCTGGATGGGCAACTGGTGTTGACCGAGGCGGCTTGCGTGGCGGCACGCTAGCCAACACGGGTCGCCCATCACCCACTCAACACCAGTCGCTCAAAGGTGAAACCGCGAGGCATTGAGGAGGCGAGGCAAAATGCGGCTTTCCCCCTCTACTGGATTGACCTCATATGCTGCTCCCCACCACCGTCGTCGGAAGTTACCCCCAGCCTGATTGGCTGATTGATCGCGCCATGCTTTCCAAAGTCGTGCCGCGCGCCAATATGCATGAGTTGTGGCGCATCCCGGTCGAGCGGCTGAAAGAAGCGCAGGACGACGCCACGCTGCTCGCCATTCGCGACATGGAGCGCGCGGGCATCGACATCATCACCGACGGTGAAATGCGCCGCGAGAGTTACTCCAACTACTTTGTCGCCGCGCTGAATGGCGTGGACGCCGACAACCCCGCCGTCATCACCAACGCCGCAGGACGTCAGGTTCGCGTGCCGCGTGTGAACGCGCCCATCCAACGCCGCCATGCGGTGGAGGTGCGCGACTTGCAGTTCCTGCGCGCCAACACGGATCGCCAGATCAAAATCACGCTGCCCGGCCCCTTCACCATGGCGCAGCAAGCGCACAACGAGTATTACGGTGACATCGACGAAATGGCCATGGCGTTTGCGGCGGCTGTGAATCAAGAGGTGCTGGACTTGCAGGCCGCCGGTGCCGATGTGATCCAGCTGGACGAGCCCTGGCTGCGCAACGATCCCGTGGCCGCCAACCGCTTTGCAGTGCAGGCGATCAACCGCGCGCTTGAGGGCGTGACGATTCCGACCGTGGTGCACCTGTGCTTCGGTTACGCGGCTGTCGTGCCGGGGCAAAAGCCCACGGGCTATTCATTCCTCACGCAGTTGGCCGATTCAAGCGCGCAGCAAATCTCCATCGAGTGCGCCCAACCCGCGCTCGACCTGGGCATGCTCAAAGACTTGTCGAACAAGAAAATCCTGCTCGGCGTGATCGACTTGGGCAGTCCCAAGATCGAGACAGGTGAAGACGTGGCGGTGCGCATCCGTGCGGGCTTGAAGCACGTCAGCGCAGACCGTATGATCCCCGCGCCCGACTGCGGCATGAAGTACTTGCCGCGTGCTACCGCCTTCGCCAAGCTCAAGGCGCTGGCCGATGGGGCGGCGATTGTGCGGCGTGAGTTGTCGTGATTTCAGATCACTGAGCCTGTCGTCGCCGCAGGTACTGCACAAGAAACCCGCCCCCCAGCACCAGCGCGAACCAGCCGACGAGCGACGAGGCGGACACTATGTCCCGCAGGGCTGACGCGCTCATGAATTGCGGCGACAGCAGCACGCCCAGGCCGATGAGGGCGATGAAGACGCCTTTGTAGAGCAACTCCCGGTCTTCGGGTGTGCCGAGATTATTCATAGTGGAAAAGCGCCACGGGTGAGTTTGGGCGTGTGAGTGTGAGTTGTATTGCTGATTTCATATCAATTAAAGTCGTCAATAACTTGAGGATACACGCATGAAACATTGGACGATGGTTGTGTTCGCGGCACTCTGTGGGATCGCAGGATCGGCGGTAGCGCAAGAGTGGCCCACGCGCCCCGTCAAGCTGATCGTTCCCTACCCGGCGGGCGGTGGTGTGGATGTGATGGCGCGTGCCCTGGCCCAGCGCCTGCAAGACAAGTGGCAGCAGCCCGTCACCATTGACAACCGGCCTGGTGCCAATACCTTGATAGGCACCGAGGCTGTGGCGCGATCAACCGACAACCACACCCTGTTGTTCACCACCGACGCCACCTTCACCATCAACCCGAATCTCTATACCAAGCTGCCCTACGACACTGAGAAAGACTTTTCCCCCGTGACGCAGTTGGTGGCCTTCAACCAAATGCTGGTCGCCAACGCCAGCCTGCCCGCCAACAACCTGAAAGAGTTGCTGGCTTTGGCCAAAGCAAAACCGGGGTCCTTGTCCTATGCGTCTTATGGGCCCGGCAGCCAGCCCCAACTCGCCACTGAGATGCTCAAACAGAAATCTGGCGTGTTCATCGTGCACATTCCGTATCGCGGCGTCCCGCAAGCACTGATGGCTGCGGTGAGTGGCGAGGTGCAGTTGACTTGGTCGGGCCTAGTGTCGGCACGTGCGCACATGGCCAGCAAACGCATCAAACCGCTGGCCTATGGCGGCAAAACCCGTGACAGCGCTTACCCCGACGTGCCCACCATGACCGAGCTGGGATTTCCCGAGGTGGACGCCCATGTATGGATGGGCGTGTTTGCGCCAAGCAGCTTTGCCCCCGCCTTGGTAAACCGCATGCACCGCGACCTCTTGGCCGTGATCAGCGAGCCTGACTTTCGCAGCAAAGAGATTGAAGGCAAGTCGTTTGACTTTGTGGGTGCGGGGCCGGATGAGTTTGGCCGCCATATCCGCAGCGAGAGTCGCTCACGCCGCTCAACCCTTAAAACTTCAGGCGCAGTGATCGAATGAGCGAGAGCGACTGGCGCGATTTAACGCCGCAGCAACTCGACTGGGCTTACGACCAAACGCAGCATGCCCCCAACATGGCTGAGGTACTGACGCGCTGCACGGAGCGCAGCGCCGAGGCGCGCGCGCAGGTGAAGGCGCAAGGCACGCAAATACATCGCATGGCCTATGGCCCGACGGCGGTCGAGGCCCTTGATTGGTATCCCAGTCAAACCCAGAATGCAACCCCGAACGCACCCTTGGTCTTTTTCATTCACGGCGGTGCGTGGCGGCGGGGTCAGGCTCAAGACCATGCGATGGGTGTGGCATGGTTGCTTAAGCGCGGAGCGCAGGTGGTGGTGCCCGACTTTGCGGCGGTGACCGAGGTCAGTGGTCGCTTGTTGACCCTGTCCGAGCAGGTGCAACGTGCCCTGTCCTTCACCGCAAAACAAGCTGCCGCCATGGGTGCTAATCCAGACCGAATTTATGTGGTCGGCCATTCGTCGGGCGCGCACCTGGCCGCCTGTTTGGCCACGCACAACTGGGCTCAAGAGGGCTTTAGCAAGACGCCCATTCGTGCCCTGCTATGTTGCAGCGGCATGTATGAGCTGAAACCTGTGAGCCAGTCGGCTCGCAGCCAGTACGTCGCCTTCACGCCGCAGACGCTGCAAGCCTTGAGCCCGCAGCGGCATCTGGGCGCGTTCACCATGCCGGTGGTTCTGTTGTGCGGGGATCAGGAGTCGCCCGAGTTCAAGCGCCAAGCGCGTGAATTTGCGCAAGCCCTGACAGACCAGTGCACCGATTTAAGCTTGCACTGGGGCGTGGGATTGAACCATTTTGAGATGCTGGAGACGTTTGCTCAACCTGACAGCGTGATGTCTCAAGCCTTGCAAAACTTGATGCAAAGGTGAGTCGTCTTGTCTCAGTCGATCATCTTGTGCCCGAGGCTGTCGCTCCACACCATGCCCCACTACAGCGCTCAATCCCATTCAAATCCCGGCGCGATTGGACTTGCTCAAACCCCTCAGCCATCAGCAGGGCGCGCACGGGTTCGGCCTGGTCGTATCCGTGCTCCAGCAAGAGCCAGCCGCCAGGGTGCAGGTGGGCGCGGGCTTGGGTGATGATTTGACGGATGTCGCTTAGGCCGTCTGGGCCGCTGGCCAGGGCTTGCAGGGGCTCGTGGTGCAGGGCTTTGAGATGGGGGTCTGCCGATGCGATGTAGGGGGGGTTGGAGACGATCAGGTGGAATTTTTCGGTGACGTTTTGTAGCCAGTGGCTTTGGATGAATTCAATGGGTAGGTTTAAGGCCAGGGCGTTGGCGCGGGCGACAGTCAGGGCGTCGGGGCTGGCATCGACGGCGGTGACGTGCAGTTCTGGGTGGGCGTGTTTGAGGGCCAGGGCAATGGCGCCGCTGCCGGTGCCTAAGTCGAGGAGGGTGGGCGCGGGCGTGACCTCACCCCTGCCCTCTCCCAGGGGGAGAGGAAATGAACTGCCCTTCGCGGCAGGCAGCAACTCCAACACGTCCAGCGCCCACTCCACCAGTGTCTCGGTATCCGGACGCGGGTCCAGCACGCGGGCGTCCACTTGCAGAGGTAAGCCAAAGAACTCGCGTGTGCCGGTGATGTAGGCCAGTGGTTCGCCGTTGCACCGACGCTGCACGGCGGCGTCAAACGTGGCTTGCTGCGATGGTGTCAGCGTGTCCGCGTCGTGTGTCAGCAGCCAGGCTCGGCCTTGGGTGGGGCTGCCTAGCGCGTGCAGTAGCAGCCACTGGGCGTCCAGCCGTTCCAGGCCGCATGCAGTGGCGGCGCTGATGGCTTGGGCCAGGGTCAGAGCCAGGGCGGCCGTCAAGCCCCACCCCCCACTTCCAGCGCCGCCAGTTGTTGCGCGGCCTCATAGGCTTGCAGCGCATTGAGCACGTCGTCCAGGTCGCCCTCCATGATGCTGAGCAGCTTGTACAGGGTGAGGTTGATGCGGTGGTCGGTGAGCCGCCCTTGCGGGAAGTTGTAGGTGCGGATGCGGTCGCTGCGGTCCCCGCTGCCGACCAGGCTTTTGCGTTCGGCGGCGTCTTTGGCGGCGCGCTCAGAGCGGTCTTTCTCGTGGATGCGGGCGGTCAGCACCTTCAGGGCCTGAGCCTTGTTGCTGTGCTGGCTGCGCCCGTCCTGGCACTCGGCCACGATGCCGGTGGGAAGGTGGGTGATGCGCACGGCCGAGTCGGTCTTGTTGATGTGCTGGCCGCCGGCCCCGCTGGCGCGGTAGGTGTCGATGCGCAGGTCTGAGGGGTTGATCTTGATGGCCTCGGCCTCGTCTTGCTCGGCCATCACCGCCACAGTGCAGGCGCTGGTGTGGATGCGGCCTTGGGTCTCGGTGGCCGGGACGCGCTGCACGCGGTGTCCGCCGGATTCAAACTTGAGCGCGCCGTAAACACTGCCACCTTCCACGCGCAGCACCACCTCCTTGTAGCCGCCGAGTTCACTCGGCGACTCGCTCACCACCTCCACTCGCCAGCCCCGGCGCTCGCAATAGCGCGAGTACATGCGCAGCAGGTCACCCGCAAACAGGGCTGACTCGTCGCCGCCGGTGCCCGCGCGAATCTCCACAAAAGCGTTGCGCGCGTCGTCCGGGTCTTTGGGCAGCAGCATGCGCTGCAACTCGCTCGCTAGCTGTTGCAGCTCGGTGTTGGCGCTGGTGATTTCTTCCTCGACCATGGCTTGCATGTCCGCGTCGTCTTTGGACTCGGCCAGCAAGGTTTGGCCTGCGGCCAGATCGGCCTCGCGCTGTTGGTAGCGCGCCCAGCGGCTGGCCACGGCGGCGGTGTCGGTGTGCTCGCGCGAGAGCTTGAGGAACTGGGTCATGTCCTTCATGATGTCTTCGCGCGAGAGCAAAAACTCCAGTTCCCCCAAGCGGTCGGCGTAGCGGGCGAGTTGTTGGCGGAGAAAGGGTTTCATGGGGAACTGCTTGGATAAAGGCTTGAGTGGACTGGACTATTTTCCCCTCCCCCGCTGGGGGAGGAGTGCTTGTTAAATTCCCTCCCCCTCTGGGGGAGGGTTAGGGTGGGGGCGATTGGCTCAGCAGTGCCCCCACCCCGGCCCTCCCCCAGCGGGGGCGGGAGCAAGAGCAGCGTCGCTAACGCTCTTTGCGCAAAAAGAAGTGCCGAATCGCCGCCGTCGCCCGCTCACGCGCAGACGCATCCCCCGCGTGCAACTCAGCCAGCGCCCCGTGCAGCATCTTTTGCGTCAAGCCTTTGGACAGCGCTTCCAGCACGGCATCCACATCTTCACCCTTGGCCAGCAGCTTGCGCGCGCGAGCCAGCTCGGTGGCGCGCCACTCATCCGTCTGGGCGTTGAGCTGCTGGATCAGCGGCACCACGCCGGTGGCCGGGTCGCGCTGGTCCATCCAGTGCATGAAGCTTTGCACCCCGGCGTCAATGATGACCTCGGCCTGCGCCACGGCGGCCTGGCGATTCGCTTGGCCAGTTTGCACCACGGCGGCCAGGTCGTCCACGGTGTAGAGGTACACGTCGGGCAGGCCCTTGACCTCAATCTCGATGTCGCGCGGCACCGCCAAATCGACCATGAACATGGGGCGGTGGCGGCGCAGTTTGATGGCGCGCTCCACCGCACCCAGGCCGATCAGCGGCAGCGTGCTGGCGGTGCAGCTCACCACGGCGTCAAATTCATGCAGGTGGCTGGGCAGATCGGCCAGGCGCATCACCTCAGCGCCAAAGCGCGAGGCCAGCTTTTCACCCCGGTCCAGCGAGCGGTTGGCAATGGTCATGCCCTTGGGGTTTTTGGCGGCAAAGTGGGTGGCGGCCAGTTCGATCATCTCACCCGCGCCGACAAACAGCACGCGGATGTCTTTCAAATCTTCAAACAATTGCCCGGCCAGGCGCACCGCCGCAGCGGCCATGCTGATGGAGTGCGCGCCGATCTCGGTGGAGCTGCGCACCTCTTTGGCCACTGAGAATGAACGTTGAAACAACTGGTTCAACGTGCTGCCCAGCGCCCCGGCCTCGCTGGCGGCACGCACCGCGTCTTTCATTTGGCCCAAAATTTGCGGCTCACCCAACACCATGGAGTCCAGCCCGCTGGCCACGCGAAAAGCGTGGCGGGCGGCGTGGTCGTCTTGTAGCGTGTAGGTGTGGGCGCGCAGCAGCTCGGGCGAGACTTGCCCGCTGTGGGCCAGCCAGTTCAGCGTGGGGGTGAGGTCGATCTGTTCGCTGGCGCAATAGATCTCGGTGCGGTTGCAGGTGGAGATGATGGCGGCCTCGGGCGGGAGTGCTAGCGCTCCGCGCAAACCGTGCAGGGTAGGGCCAATTTGATCGAGCGCGAACGCAAACCGACCGCGCAAATCCAGGGGCGCGGTGGTGTGGTTAATGCCTAAAGCCCAAACTGCCATGAGCTTGATTATAAAATTTGTCGAATGAACCTTTGGGACGCCCTCATCCATCTGCTGAATTTCGTGGCGCCTGCTTTGGCTCTGGCCTTGACGCTGCCCTTTTGGGCCCGACTTATGGCGCGGTTTTCAGATGGAAAACAGGCTGTAAGCCATAGTTGGTTAGCACAAGCAGCTATTAATTTTGTAGCAGGTGTGGTGGTGCTAGCTGCGGGCCTGTGGTTTTTCGGCCGCGACGGCAAGATGGTCACCTACGCCGCGCTGGTGCTGGTGCTGGCCAGCGTGCAGTGGGGGATGGGGCGCGGCTGGCGGCGTTGAGGCCGTTCGGATCACGCCTGCAATGCGGATCGTGCACAGGTGAGAAAAAAAGCGTAGTATTTGCTGCAATGCAGCATTACTCAATTGGAAACCTCGTGTCTCAACCCCCATTTCAAAAATCCTGGCGTCAACTTTTGGTGGATGCCCTGCATGAAAGCCGCGTAGGTCGCCGTTTGGTGACCATGCGCTGGCTGCAACGCGTGCTGCCGGTTCTGCGCTCGACGCAGAGACCTACTGCCGAGGCTCAAAGCTTGGTTCAGGTTCCAGACCAGACCCCGACGACGAACTTCAGCGAAGCCAGCTTCCCTTTCGGCGCCAAGACCTATCCTTACCGGCTCTACGTTCCCACGGCAGTCTCGGCCTTGCCGCGCCCCTTGATCGTCTTGCTGCATGGCTGCAAGCAAGACGCGCAAGACTTTGCCCAAGGCACGGCCATGAACGCACTGGCCGAGCAACATGGCTGCATGGTGCTCTACCCCGAGCAACTCACCAAAGCCAACCAGGCCCGTTGTTGGAACTGGTTTGAGCCCGAACATCAGCAAGTCGATCAAGGTGAGCCGGGCATGATCGCCGCGCTCACGCGGTATGTGCTGAGTGGCGATCACGGGGGTCTCCAGGCCGACCCGGATCGGGTTTACATTGCCGGGCTGTCCGCCGGTGGGGCCATGGCAGCGGTGGTGGCGGGCTTGTACCCCGACTTGTTTGCCGCTGTGGGCGTGCACTCTGGCTTGCCCGCAGGGGCGGCTCAAGACATGTTGTCGGCCTTTACCGCCATGCGAACCGGGGCCAACAAGGGAAAAAAGAACGTGATGCTCGTCCCGCTGCCCACCATCGTGTTTCACGGCAGCGCCGACACCACGGTGCACCCTGATAACGGTGATCACATCACCAATGCAGCATTGGCCGCGTGGGAGGCCTTGGGTGTGCCGCTCAAGAAAGGGCAAAGCCAAGTTCAAGCACAAGGGGGGGCAACGCAAGCGACCACGCACGTTTTGGTTTACCGCAATGCCGACGGCCCCTCGTACGTGGAGCACTGGCGCATTGACGACGGCCCGCACGCTTGGTCAGGGGGGGACGCGGCGGGCTCTTTCACCGCGCCTGAGGGGCCTTCGGCTTCAGAAGCCATGCTGAGCTTCTTTCTTCAGCATAAAAAACGGCTACAGCCCAATGAAATTTAGGGTGAGTTACTACAAGAAAAGTAGCGACTCACTGCGCTTAGAGCCGCTCAAAAATCGCCGCAATGCCCTGCCCCCCGCCAATGCACATGGTCACCAGCGCGTAGCGACCCTGGATGCGTTGCAGCTCGTACAGCGCCTTGACGGTAATCAAAGCGCCGGTTGCCCCGATGGGGTGGCCCAGCGAAATACCCGAGCCATTGGGGTTGACCTTGGCCGGGTCCAGCCCCAAGTCGCGCGTGACGGCGCAGGCTTGTGCGGCAAAAGCTTCATTGGCCTCGATCACGTCCAAATCATTCACGGTCAGGCCCGCTTTTTTCAGCGCCAGTTGTGTGGCCGGTACGGGGCCAATGCCCATGTATTTGGGGTCAACGCCTGCATGGGCGTAAGCCACCAGACGCGCCATGGGGGTCAGGCCACGCGCCTTGGCGGTGGCTGCTTCCATCAGCACCACAGCGGCAGCGGCGTCGTTGATGCCCGAGGCATTGCCCGCCGTGACCGTGCCGTTTTCTTTGGCAAACACGGGCTTGAGCTTGGCCATGTCGGCCAGCGTGCAGTTGGGGCGGAAGTGTTCGTCCAGCGCGTAGGCCACCTCACCCTTTTTGCTCTTGAGCATTACGGGTGTGATTTGGGAAGTGAAGTAACCCGCCTCGGTGGCGCGCTGGGCGCGGTTGTGGCTCTCCACCGCAATGGCGTCTTGCTCGTCGCGGGTAATGCCCCACTTGGTGGCAATGTTCTCGGCGGTGACGCCCATGTGGATGGTGTGAAATGGGTCGTGCAGCGCCCCCGTCATCATGTCCACCATCTTGGTGTCGCCCATGCGCGCACCCCAGCGCATGTTGAGCGAGGCAAAAGGCGCACGGCTCATGTTCTCGGCGCCACCACCAATGGCGATGTCGGCGTCCCCCAGCAAGATGCTTTGACTGGCATTGATGATCGCCTGCAGGCCCGAGCCGCACAGACGGTTCACGTTGTACGCAGGCGTGCTCTGGGCGCAGCCCCCGTTGAGGGCGGCCACACGGCTCAAGTACATGTCCTTCGGCTCGGTGTTGACCACATGGCCAAACACCACATGGCCCACTTCTTGACCCGCTACCCCGGCCCGCGCGAGGGACTCACGCACCACCTGCGCAGCCAACTCGGTGGGGGCGATGTCTTTCAGACTGCCACCAAAAGTACCAACGGCGGTGCGCACACCGCTGACAACAACGACTTCACGGGTCATAAACAGCTCCTGGGTTGAACAAAACGACAAGTCCTAGTGTGGCCTGTGTGGGCTACAGAAAACTGACGACAGGTCAGCACGGGAAGCTATTTTCAAGGCAGTGGTTCTTGACCTTTAGCCCCGCGTCGCCAGGACATAGGGCGCTTCAACCTTGACGAGCTTCACCCGCCCAGCGGACCCCGTCTTGATCGAGACAGCGGCCTTGCGGCAGGCGAAGTGCTTGGCGACCAAGCCAATCAACTCCGCATTGGCCTTGCCATCAACCGGGAGCGACTTAATTTGCGCGAGCCATTGGCCCGACTCCTCTTGGCTCAGCTGGCTTACGCGGGCATTCGGTTTGACCTTGACTTCGATGATGACTGGCTTTTGTGACATGGCAATGGATTCATTCCCAAGCTTCATTTCAAGACTTGATCCTGCATCGCCGAAGGCGATCATCTGTCGATTCGACCGCTATGTGTGTTTTTACAGAACCAATCGAATGCCCTATTTGGATTTCGAGCGTTGATCGCGTTGTACTCGGAAATTGCTATTGATCGGCATTGATCGAGTTTGGACACACCCAGTTCTTTGTACTCCTTTTTGCTTTCGTTGTAGAAACCAACGACGGCAAAGTATTTTCCGGAAGTGCTTCCATCAGTGCCGTATCCATTGTGGTCAGTTATGCCATCGCCACACCCGCTAACCAGAATAAATGCTGCCAAGATCCCAAACGACTGAATTCTCATGACGTTTCCTTTCGTAGCCCAACGTGGAGGTGAGCGGGTGCCGGAGGCACTCCGCTGGATCGCAGGATTAGACTTGACCATTAACTACCAAGGCGATTACAGAAATAATGATGGCGAGCACGGCCAAAATGACCGAAATCCAACCTCGGAATTCATTCGGCGCAGATTGGCGACGTTTGAACTCCATGGCCGAAAGAATG
>CANCDA010000044.1 GCA_947374705.1 Comamonadaceae bacterium
TTTGTGTTTGTGGACACACCGGGCTTTCAAACGCGGCACAACACCGCGCTGAATCGCTCGCTCAACAAAACCGTGCTGGGCGCTGTGGCGGATGTGGACTTGGTGGTCTTTGTGGTGGAAGCGGGTATGTTCAACCAGGCCGACGCCAAGGTGCTCTCGCTCTTGAACAAAGACATTCCCACGCTGCTATTGGCCAACAAGCTCGATCAGGTGAACCGCCGCGCCGACATCGCACCCTGGTTGCAAGAGATGCAGCAGCGTCACTCCTTTGCCGAATTCGTGCCCATGTCGGCCAAGAACGCCAAAGATGTGGAGCGTCTCTTGGTGATTTGCGAAAAATACCTGCCTCAGCAAGACTGGTGGTATGCCGCCGACGAGCTAACGGATAAGAACGAGAAATTTCTCGCCAGCGAAACCGTGCGCGAAAAACTGTTTCGCCTGACAGGCGATGAGCTGCCCTACACCTCGACGGTGGTGATCGACAAGTTCGAGGAAGAACCCGGGCGCGGCAAGCAAAAGCGACTGGTCAAGATTGCTGCCACCATCGTTGTGGAGCGAGACAGCCACAAGGCAATGGTCATCGGCGACAAGGGTGAGCGCATCAAGCGCATCGGCACCGAAACCCGCGTGGAACTCGAAAAACTCATGGACGCTAAAGTCTTCATCGAGATGTGGGTCAAGGTGCGCTCAGGCTGGGCTGATGACGAAGCGCGGGTGCGCAGTTTTGGCTACGAATAAACGGATCGGCGATGAGCCCGCGTATGTTCTCCATCGCTACGACTGGAGCGAGTCCAGCCTGATTCTTGAGGTCTTTACTCGGCACTACGGCCGCATTGCGCTGGTAGCCAAAGGGGCCAAGCGACCTCACTCCAGTTTTCGCCCCATTCTGCTGCCGCTGCAGCCGCTGCATGTGGCCTTTGGCGGCGACGCAGAAATTCGCACACTCAAGAGCGCGGAATGGCAAGGCGGCCACGTCATGCCGAGCGGGGAAGCGCTGCTCTCGGGCACTTACCTTAACGAGTTGCTTCTATTGTTGTTGGCGCGGGATGATCCGCACCCAGCGCTGTTTGATGTCTATGGTCGCGTCGTCCAAGTCTTGGCGTCTGAACATGGCGAGGTGCTGCAAACCGCGTTGCGCACGTTTGAGTTGCTTCTGCTGCGTGAGATTGGCCTGCTGCCCGCTCTCGATAGCCAGACCATGACCTTGGCGCGGCTCCAGCCCGAGGACCGTTACACCTTAGTGCCCGAAGGCGGTTTGCGCCTTAGTGGTGAGGCCGACCGGGCCAGCTTGTCAGGTGCTCAGTGGCTGAACTTGCAACAATCGCTGCTTGATGATGCCCCCTTCACAACTACGTTGCGCGCCTGTGCCGAGGTGATGAGTGAACTCAAACCCCAGCTACGCGGTCTGCTCAATTACCATTGCGGGGTGGGTACGCTGCGTACCCGGCAGATGATGATGGACATCCAAAATCTTTGAACTATGACCCCTATACTTGTCACTACGTGTACTTCGCTGCCCCCCGAGGGGGTGCATTTTTTCTTGGGACGGCCCGGCGAAAAAACATGAGTACATCTCTCTCCGTCAACCTCAACAAAGTCGCCCTCGTGCGCAACACGCGCCACCTGGGCATCCCCAGTGTCATACGCGCGGCTACGCTGTGTTTGCAGGCGGGGGCGCACGGCATCACCGTACACCCCCGCCCGGACGAGCGCCATATCCGCGCCAACGATGTGCACGAGTTGGCCGCACTGCTGCAGAGCTGGCCGGGTCGTGAGTTCAATATCGAGGGCAACCCTTTCCATAATCTGATGGACTTTGTGCGCAAGGTGCGACCTGATCAGGCCACCTTCGTGCCCGACAGCGAAGGCCAGTTCACCAGCGACCACGGTTGGACTTTCCCGCAGGATGCGCAATCGCTTCGCCCCTTGATTGAGGAGTGCCACGCCTTGGGCGTGCGCGTGAGCTTATTCATGGATGCTGACCCGCAAGCCATGGCCGCTGCCAAAGCCGTGGGCGCTGATCGGGTGGAGCTCTACACCGAGCCCTACGCCGCCGCCTGGGCTGGCCCGCAGCAGGCCGCGCAACTGGCTCGTTTTGCAGCGGCTGCACAAGCCGCGCTGGACGCGGGCATGCAAGTCAACGCCGGTCACGACTTGAACCGCGACAACCTCGGGGCCTTTCTCAGTGCCGTGCCCGGTGTGAGCGAAGTCTCCATTGGCCACGCTCTGATTGCCGATGCGTTGGAGTTGGGCTACAGCGCCACGATCAAGGCGTACTTGAGTTGTATGAATGAGGTCAAGATTTGATTTACGGTATTGGCACCGACATCTGCGACGTGCGTCGCATCCGCGCCAGCTTGGAGCGCCACGGTGAGCGCTTTGCCCAAAAAATCCTCAGCGATGAAGAATTCGCCACCTGGCAAGCCCGCAGCGCGCGCTGGCCCGAGCGCGGCATCCGCTACCTGGCCACCCGCTTCAGCGCCAAAGAAGCCTTCTCCAAAGCCATAGGCACAGGCATGCGCATGCCCATGAGCTGGCGCTTGTGCGAGATCGGCAAACTGCCTGCGGGCTCAGTCAATGCGGGCAAACCCGTCATCGTGCTGCATGGCGGTTTGAAAGAATGGTTTGAGGCTCAAGGCCTGAGCGCTCATGTGAGTGTGACGGACGAGTCCGACTATGCCGCGAGTTTTTGCGTTATCGAGAAAAATTGACATGAACCCACACGCCCCTCTCATCATCGACATTGCTGGCCTGACCCTGAGTGCGGCCGACAAACGCCGTCTCAAACACCCGCTGGTCGGCGGCATCATTTTGTTTGCCCGCAACTGGCAAGACCGCGCCCAACTCAGCGCCTTGTGCGCAGCCATCAAAAAAATCCGCAAAGACTTGCTGATCTGCGTGGACCACGAAGGCGGGCGCGTGCAGCGCTTCAAGACCGACGGCTTCACCCACCTGCCCCCCATGCGCGCCTTGGGCGAGCTGTGGCTGCGCGATGGCAAGCAAGGGCAGGGGTCTGGTGCCATGCGCGCGACCGACGCGGCCACGGCCTGTGGCTACGTGCTGGGCACCGAGCTGCGCGCCTGCGGTGTGGACTTGAGCTTCACCCCCGTGCTGGATTTGGACTTTGGCGAGAGCAGCGTGATTGGCGACCGCTCTTTCCAGCGTGACCCGCGCGTGGTCACGCTCTTGGCCAAAAGCCTGATGCATGGTCTGAGCTTGAGCGGCATGGCCAACTGCGGCAAACATTTCCCCGGTCACGGCTTTGTCAAGGCCGACTCGCATACCGACATCCCCGTGGACAAGCGTGGCCTCAACGCCATCCTGAGTGACGACGCCGCCCCCTACGGTTGGCTCAGCACCAGCCTGTCCAGCGTCATGCCGGCCCACGTGATCTACCCCAAGGTCGATGCGCGGCCTGCGGGCTTCTCGGCCAAATGGTTGGGTGATATCTTGCGCGGTCGCTTGGGCTTTGGTGGCGCGGTGTTCAGCGACGACCTCAGCATGGCTGGCGCACGCCTGATTGACGGCCAAGAGGTCAGCTACACCCAGGCTGCGGTTGCGGCCTTGCAAGCCGGTTGCGACATGGTCTTGCTGTGCAACCAGTCGGTGGATGGCGGGCAAGCCGTGGACGAGTTGATTGCCGGTGTCACCGAAGCCCAGCTCAAAGGCCAGTGGCAGCCGTTAGACGCCAGCGAGTCGCGCCGCTTGGCCTTGCTGCCACAAACGCCTGCTCTCGACTGGGACGCACTGATGGTGAGCCCGGCTTATATGCGGGCGCTGGATTTAGTGCCTTGAGACTTGGCGTCTTGATTGGGCACGCTCAGGGCTTGCGCTCTAGCTGGTCATAGACCGAGGTCGCCACCAGCGACAACGCGCTCTTGGGGGCGTTAGCAGAAATCGCGTAGCCGAGCTTGCCATCCACCCAGTAAAACACATTGACTTGACCCTCTTGGGTGTAGCGAAAAGCCGTGTCCTGGTTGGCTTTGATCTCGGTGCTGACGTAGAGCGTGAGCCGCTGACCATTCACGTCCTGGTACATGAACTGCGCCACTGGCCCCGTATCACCAGGCAGTAAACGCCCCCCTACCAATTCATAGCCGAGTGGCCCGAGCTTGGGCGGGCGCATGGGGCCACCCATGCGTTTGCTGAGCCAGGTGACGAGTTGGTCTTCATGCTCGACCGTGATCTCGACAGGGCGTCGTACATCGGCGCTGAACACAGCGTGCGCCACTGCGGCGTGGTGCGGTAACGCAGGCAGGGCTGCCATGCGGTCAGCGGCCGAATATTGCCCATGGGCCAGCCAACCGGCTGCGCCGCTGACCGTGGCCAGCAAGACACCCGCAGCGATGCGTTGCAAAGACCAACGAGGCCACACTGTTTTCATGGGCCGTGCGGGAGGCATGGTTTTCTGGCGCAGGCTCTCGGGCAGAGGCTCGTCAAGAATGGTGTTGAACATGTCGCGCAGGGCACGGTTTTGGGCTTGGTAGTCGCGCAGCCGCAGGGCTTCTTGGGCGTTGGTCTGTAGATAAGCCTCAACATCGGCGTGCCGGTCTTGTTCCAGTTCGCCGTCCAGGTAGGCGTGCAGATCGGTTTCGGTGATGGCAGCTGGTGCGTTCATTTGACCACCCGTAGGTTGGCAGAGCTTGGCACATGTCCATCCAGCAGTCGCCTCAGGCGCTCACGCCCGCGCGATAGCCTTGACATCACCGTGCCAATGGGGATGCCCAGGGTTTGGGAAACTTCTTGGTAGCTCATTTCTTCCAATGCAATCAACAGCAGCACCTGGCGTTGCTCATCGGGCAAGTGGTTCAAGGCGGTTTGCAAATCCATGACATCGATACGGTCTGATTGGGTTGCGCGCGTGGGCAGGTCGAGGTCGCTGTCGTCCAGCGGGCGTACCTTCAAAGCAGGGCGACGAACATGATCGATGTGCAGGTTGTGCATGATGCTGAACAGCCAGCCGCGCAAGTCACTGCCCGTTTGCCATTGGCCCACCCGAGACCAAGCCCGCTCCAGCGTGTCTTGCACGAGATCATCGGACGCCGCCCGCTCACCCACCAGCGCCCACGCGTAACGGCGCAGGCGTGGCAGAACGAGTAGAAGGGCTTGGCGGTCCAATTGAGGGCGGCTCGGGTTTATTTGACGATGTGCCAGACGCCGTTAAAGCCGTCACCGGTTTTGTCGCCGGGTTTTGTGTCCTTGGCCCAAAAATACAGCGGCTTGCCTTTGAGTGCCCATTGTTTTTTGCCATCGTCACGCGTGATCATGGTGTAGTCGCCGCTAGCGGCTTGGCCTTCCATGGCCATGAGAGGGGGCCAGTTGGTGGCGCAAGGGCCATTGCACACGCTCTTGCCGCTGCCTGCGGCATCGCGGTCAAAGGTGTAGAGCGTCATGCCGTTGCTGCCGGTGAGCATGCCATCCGTCATTTTGGCCGGAGCCATGGCGTCGCCCGTGGCAGCGCAGGCCACTAGGGCGGTGGTCACCAGCATTGAAAACGCAAATTTCTTGAGGTTCATGATTCACTCCTGTTGGTTAAACATTAATCGATCCATCACGGTGAACGCAAAAGCTTAGCGCTTTATTCCCATGCTGCGTGTTATCGCCCCAAATAAGGCTTCACTTAGCAACGCCAGCACGGCGGCGGGCACGGCCCCGGCCAGCAGTAAGTCGCTGTCGTTCAAGGCCAGGCCGGTGACGATGCGTTCGCCAAAACCTCCCGCACCGATGAAGGCCGCAATGGTGGCCGTGCCGATGGCAATCGAGGTGGCGGTACGCACCCCGGCCAAGACGGTGGGCAGGGCCAGCGAGGGCACGGTTTGCATCAGACCCGCCAGGCCCAGCACAGCGGCGCGCAGGCGCGGGTGCGGGAAGCTCCACACCGCCAGCGGAATCGCCAGCAGGGCCGCCAAGCTCACCGAGGCCAGCACCAGTGCCAGATGCTGGCCAGTCAGGCGCGCCAGATCGGGGCCAAAGAGTTTGGCCCAAAAGCCGCGCCGTTCGGGGTCAGGTTTTGGGGGTGCGTTGGCTGGGGCTTGTCCCGTCATTTGTCCCGTCAGATAGTCCCGCGCAATCACCTCAAACGCCACACCCTGCAGTTCGGCGCGTGCGTTCATCGCAATCATGGCGCGCTCGTCGATGCGGCCCTCCAACTTTTGCAGCGCCGCCCAGGCAGCGGGCCAGCGCGTGGGCAGGTCCAGCCGGTACAGCAGCAGCGCGTCGTAGCGGGGGAAGTAGGCACGGTCGTCGTTGAGCACGCGCAGGCCCAGATGGGTAATCTTGGCGTCGGTACTGTAGATGTCGATCACGTCGATCTGCTGCGCCTTGATGGCGTCATAGGCCAGACCGTGATCCAAGCCTGTTGGCACTTGGGGCAGTGCGTAGGCTTTGGCCAAGCCGCGCCAACCATCACTGCGGCCTAGAAATTCGTTAGACAGGCCGAGTTTGAGCGTTGGGTGATGCGCCAGATCGCTGAGGGTGCGCACGCCGAGTTGCTGCGCGCGTGCATCGAGCATGGCCAGCGCGTAGCCGTTGTTAAAGCCCAAAGGCACGCCCACGCCCAAGCCCAGCGGCAAGAGCGCGCGGCGCATCTCGTCCAAGGTCATGGGCTTGCTATTTTTGAGGATTTCCAGACCAATGGTGCCCGCGTACTCGGGGTACATGTCGATGGCGCCGGAGCGCAGCGCCTCGTAAACGATGGCCGTGTTGCCCAGGCCTTGCAGCACTTCGGGGGCTTGTGCCGTGTGCGGGGCCGCCTGCTGTGCGATCACCTGCGCCAGGATGTAGGACTCGGTGAAACGCTTGGAGCCGATGCGCAGTGGCTCGGGCAATGCATCTGTAGCCCATGCTGCCGTGGCGGATGCGACGATGACCAAGCCACACGCTGAGAGTTGTCGCAACCAGCACAGGCTGCGTCCCATCAAAAGGTGTGTTGAATAAGTTATCAACTCAGCTCTTGCGCTTTCACAAGGCGCAGGTTGGATAACAAAACAGGGATGTTCGTCTGCACAATGCTCCACAACACGTCATCGTCAATGCCCGCGTAGCCGTGGATCAACTGATTTCGGGTGGCGATGACCATACGCCATGGGATTTCCGGGTGCGCTAGCCGAACCGATTCTGGAATGTGGGTGGCGGCTTCACCGATGAGTTCGATGTTGCGCACAGTCGCGTCGTAACGCATGGGGTCGTTCGGAAATGCTGTTTTGTCGATCCCGTTTGTGAACGTTAATACGCGTTCACAAAAACCAATCATGTCGTTGATGTAAAACCGCCATTCGCGCTGGGGGGCGCCCTCAGACATGCACAGCCTCGCGCTCCACATAAGGGCGAAGCTCTTTGCGCAAGGCCTTATGCGTCACTAAATCAACTGCGCAGCCCAAAACATCTTCCAAGTAGAACTGAACGCCAAAGTACTGCGCTGAAGAGGCGGGGCCATCAAAATCAACCAAAACATCCACGTCGCTGCCGACCTGGGCTGCATCGCGGGCCGTCGAGCCAAACAATGCCAATTCGGCCACGCCGAAGCGGTTGACCAAGTGGGGCTTGTGGTGGGCTAGCAGTTGTAGGGCGGTCTGACGATCCATGATTCCAGTATAGCGACGGGAGGCAAGGGTAGGCTAGGAGTCTGGGCGGCAGAAGGTTTCCCACGCCCCCATCCTCGCCATTAGTCACCCAAAGTCGGCTGGGTGATCATGGACGCGTCCATCATCACCTGTGTCTTCTATGACGTTATGGAGTCCGGATTTCCGTCTTGCTTGTCAGAACCGCGTTTTCCGGCCCCCTTTTTCCTCACCCCATCTGCATCGCCCCCATTCTGCGCAGATTGAGCGCCAGACACACGAGCTTGAACTCGGCCTGTGCCTTCTTTAGCCCCCGCATGCTGAACTGGCGAAACCCCAGAACATTCTTGATCCAGCCGTTGGGTGGCTCGGCTATCCACTTGCGTTTGCGGTAGTCCGCCTTGCCCTGCTCGGTTTCAAACTTGGCCGCCATCGCCACGGTTCTCGGATAGCGTTTTTCGTCTCGGGGCTTGACCAACTCTTTGCCCTCGCGCCCCAAGGCGATGACCAACTCCGTATCGGGCTGGGTAGTGGCCAACTCTGCCATCACCGCTTCACTGCGGTAACCCGCATCAGCCAGCACCTGGGCCGCAGTTGCACCCGTGTGCGCTTTGACCGCATTGAGCACCATAGGGAGCTGCTGTACATCCGAGCTGGTGTTGACCACCTCAGCGGCCACGATGATGTGGGCGCACTCATCGACGGCCGTTTGCGCGTTGTACTGGAAGTCAAAGCCACCACCTGCACGCTTCATGATGCGTGACTCGGGGTCGGTAAAGCTGTCCTGCGCCTTGGGCGCAGGAACTCCGAAGTCGCGCTGGTAGGGCTTGCCTCCTTTGGGTTTGCCGTCCTTGTCCTTGGGCTTGCGCTCATCATCCGTAGTTCGCCCGCGTGCGGCATCGCTTTGACGTTGGCGCTCTTCCAGGCGGGCCTTGGCTGCTTGTATTGCCACCAGTCGAGCGGCTCTGCGTTCAATCTCGGCAGGAATGTCCAGATCGGGTTCATCTTTCTCGACCGCGTCGGTGCTGATGGACTTTTGCACCAGTGCTGCGATCTGGGCTTTGAGTTCAATCTCTGTGGTTTGCATGCGGCCATAGCTCATGGCCTTGTGGCGACTGGCGTTGGCTTTGATCTTGGTGCCGTCCACCGCAATGGTGCCCAGCTTGATCAGCCCCATCTCGCGCGCCAGGCGTACGACCTGAACAAACAGCTCGGTGAACTCAGTCAAGTGCAGTGCCCGAAAGTCGCGGATGGTGCGGTGGGCGGGGAAGTTGTGCGCACCCAGCACCCGAAAGGCAAGGTCTTCGTGCAACTTCTTGGCGATCTTGCGTGAGCTGAAGACGCCATTGGCGTAGGCATAGACCAAGACCTTGACCATCATCGATGGGTGAAAGGGTTGGTTGCGTGGGCCTCCTGCTGCGTAGCGAGCATGAAACGCGCTCAAGTCCAGGCTGTCGACAGTGTCGTTGATGAAGTAGGCCAGGTGACCAAGGGGCAGCCAGTCTTGCAGCGCGCTGGGCAGGAGTTGCTGCTGTTCGGGGTGGTAGGGGATGTAGCTTGCAGTCATATCCCAATAACGATTTACCTCGTCAATTCGTTGTTGGGGATTTCCCTGCTTCTGCCGCCCAGACTCCTAGCCCCAGGGTTTTGTAGAGGGCCAGGCGTTGGGCCTGCGTTGCGGGGGTGGTGTGGCCGGTTGCGATGCGCTGCGCGGCGTGCAGCGGGGCAAGCAGTGCGTCCGCTGGCAATGGCACGTACTTCGCGCGGTTGAGTAAGCGGTGTGGCTGGTAGGGGTTTCTAAATGTGGTGGCATCGTTGGGGTCAAAGTCGGGGGCGGAGACCAGGGCGACGGTGGCGTTTTTTTCAACATCAATCACCACCACGGCCCCACCCGTGGCGCGGCGCTGCGCCATGGCCGCGTGCAACTGGGCGTAGGCGGCGCGTTGGATGTGGGGCACCAGGGAGGTGATCAACCCTTGTGGCCTTGGCACGCCAGACCCTGCGGGGTGTCTGGACATTAATTGCCGGTTGGCCGTTAGCTCCAGGCCGTCTTGCCCTCGGGTGTTGTCAGACAAGCCCACAAAACCAACGGCATGAGCGTAGAGCGAGCCTTCTGGGTAGTGGCGTGCAGGGCGGGGTTTGAGCACGATGCCGGGCATGGCCAAGGCGCGCAAGGTGTCGGCCACCTCGGGCTTGAGTGCCCACGCCAGTAGTACCTGGCTGTCTTTGGACTTGGGCCAATCTGTCAGGCGGTATTCAACAATGGATTGGGTGTGCGGCCAGGGGGCAAGGGCTTCCAACAAGCGGCGTTGGCGTGCGGCGTCGTTCAGCGGTGTTTCAGGGTCTTGGGTGGGCGCTGTGCTTTGCGGGTTGAGTAATGAGGTGGCCCAAAACTGCTTGGGGGTTACCCAAAGATCATAGGCCTGCACGTTGTGGGCCAGCACTTCACCATTGGCGGCCAGCAGGGGCTGACGCTCGGGGGGTGGGTTGGTGTGGGTCAGCTTGATGGTTTGGCTGAAATGGGTCTCGCGCATGTAGTCGTTGCCGATCAGTAGCGCCATTGAAACCCCCACGGTGGCAAGGCCGTAGCCCGCCAAACTGAGCCAGCCGTTTTTGATACCGCTGGCGTCGGTGGTGCTGCGGATGGTGCGCGGCACACGCTTGGCTTGCCAGCAAATCAAACCCAATGCAGGCGTCAGCAAGAACCACGGGAGGTAGCCCAAGCCCGTAGGCAGTGCAGAGCCAAACGTTTGGCGGGTAATGCCCATGTTGAACAACACGTAAAACACCGTGCTGATGCCATGCAACCCCAGCAAGGCCAAACCCATGCGGCGCATGGCGTTCGAGAATCGGGCATGACCAGGGGCCTGTTGCAGCCAGCACCACAGTGCCCACCAAGCCATGACGCATGCCGAACCTAACAGCGCACCTGGCCCTGCGCCGTAGTGGGTCATGAATTGCAATAGCGCCGTGCCTTGGGCGTTGATGCGATCACTGCTTAAGGCTTGCGCAGCGGGCCCCCATAGCTGCAACTCGCGCCAGGTGTTGAGGACTTGGGCGTAGGCTTGGTGTCGCCCCGTCACATCCAAGGGCCCAAGCCAATCGCTCACCATGCGGGCCAAGCGAAACGGGTGCAGTGTCAGATACAGCGCCATCCAGGCCAGCAAGCTGAGTAAAACGCCCTTGCGCAGGGTTCGCGCATGGGCATCGCCATGGCCCAGGCTGCGCAGGGCAAGGCCAAAGAACAGCACGGGCACCAAGGCCAGGAGCAAGAAGCCCAAGGGCAGGGTCAACCATGCCAAAGCCCACGCGCTGACCCAAATGCCCGCAGCCAGCCACAGAAGCCAAGCATGGTGCGTGCGGTAGACGGCAAGCGGCCTGAGTAAGTGACGTGGCCTGAGCGCCGCCCAGGGCAACAGGCCACTGGCATAGGCCAGGCCGAACAAGGCCAGCGCTCCCGCCCATACCTGGCTCATGACCAACCCAGTCCGCGAGGGCTGGGCAGCAAAGGGTGAGGCCCAGTAGTGCAGACCGAGCAAGGCCAAGGGCAGCAGCACCGCGATGGCCTGGAGTGGCGTGATAAGTGACGCACTGCTGGCGCTGAATTTTTTAGAAGTCATGGGGCAACTCCAGCACAGCGTCATTAGGCAGCAAGGCCGCGCCATAGACCGAATCGTTCAGCGGGTGGTTCTCTGCCACTGCTTTCTGAAGCCAGACGCGTTTGCCGGGGGTGTTGTATTTGGCTTGCAACATGGCGGTGAGGGCCTGCTTTTCTTCTGCGGCGGTGTAGCCTGCACCACGCTCTGTGGCCAGCAGGCAGGCTTCTGTCCACGCTTTTGCACCTAAGGCCGAGACGATGTGCCATTCGGTTTTGGTCAGGCAGTGAAACTCTTTGGCTTCGTCGGCCCAGACTTTTTGCAGCTCATCGCATTGGAACTGTGAGAGTGTGGGCAGGGCGTCAATGACGCGTTCTTTTCCATCGAACGCGAGACTGTAGCTGCCCAACAGCATGCGGGTGAATTGCGGCATGTCCACGGTGGCCATAACGGGCGGGAACAGGGTGGCGGCGAACCTGTCGATCAGGACTTGGGGGTAGTCCCAACCTGTCAGCGCGGGGGTAAAGCGCGCCGCGCGTGCGGGCGTGGTTGACGCGGTTGGTGTGGTTGGTGTGGTGGGTTTGATTTTGGTGGCCATGGTGTGAGCTCCTTAGTTGAGGTGGGGGGTGATGGGTTGCGCGCCTTGCTGCGTGTCGTGTTGCGCGATGAGTTGTGTGACTTGTGGGCCGTCCAGCGTTTCGTGCGTGAGCAGAGCGTTGACCAGGGCCTCAAGCCCGTCTCGGTGGGTATGGAGGCTGCGCAGGGCGTCCCGCCCCGCTTGCTCCACCCATTGCATGGCGCGCAGGGCGGCAGCGTGGTGCAGGAGCTCTGGCATTTTTCCGTCGTGCATAAGGCCGGCCAGCGAGGCAGCGCCAAATTCAGCGTCAAGTCCGGCAAAGGCCACAGCCTTCCAGGCCGCTTCTGTGGCGCGGGCCAGGTCGCTGCTGGCACCACTGCTGGGGCCGTCTGCCCCAAACACCAAGATTTCTGCGGCACGCCCGCCGAGCAGCACTGTGATGTAGGCGCGCACGGCGGCAGGGGTTTCATTGACCTTGGCGTTGCCCTCGTTGGACACGGCCAAGAAACCAGCGGCCCCATTGCGCGGGGTGATGCTGAGCTGGGCAATGGGGTGCTGTGGCCACAGCAGGTGGTGCAGCAGTGCGTGGCCCGCCTCATGCACGGCCACGCGATGGCGAAAGGCCTCGCTGGTGTGGCTGGCGTGGGCTTCGCCGTACTGGATGCGGCTGATTTCCTCTAGCACCCAGGCCAGCGGTGCGCGGGCGTTTGCAGTGCGCACCAGGCGCAGGGCGACTTCGCGCTGGAGCTGGGCCAGTTCGGCCCCGGTCATGCCGTAGGTGAGTTTGAGGATGCGGTCTTGGGCGCTGTCTTTCGAGCTGGCTTGCAAGTTCTGTTGTTCTGAGCCTTTCAAGTCCAACAGGGGCCACAGGTTTTTTAAGCAAGCTTGGCGACCGTCCAGCTCCAACGGGCCAATTTCAAATTGGCGGTCAATGCGCCCGGGCCGGGTGAGTGCGGAGTCCAGCGCTTCGGGGCGGTTGGTGGTGAGCACGTGGAAGATGCCGTTGTGCCGCTCGAACCCGTCTATTTTTGCCAGCAAAAAATTCAGTGCTACGTCATGCGCATGGGCCTGTTGGCCGCGCCTGCCCAGCACGTCGGCTTCATCGATATGGATGATGCAGGGTTCCGCGCGGTGGGCAATGGCGTACACCCGCGCCATGAAGTCGGGGTTCAACATCTCGGAGCCGGTGACGGTGATGAAGGGCAACTGTGCTTGCCCTGCCAGGGCACGGGCCAAAAGCGTCTTGCCGGTGCCGGGTGGCCCGTGCAAGACCACGCCACGCGGCATGTCGATGCCGTAAGCCGCGAGTGCTTTGGGGTTGTGCAGGTAGCCCACGATCTCAGACAAAAACGACTTGGCTTTGTCTTGGCCCGCCACGTCGGCCAGCGTGGTTTGCGGCACCTGGCTGACGAGGCCACTGGCACCAGAGTAGTCGCTCAAGCGGCGCGTGGTTTTGAGGGCCACGTGTTTGACGTGCCAGCTCTGGGTGGGGTTCGAGTCGGTGACGTCGGGCTCCAGCAAAAAATCGACAAATTGATTTTTGCGGCGGAGCATGGCCATGGGGTCAGCGCCGAGTTGCTCTTGAATACGAGCCCAATCGGCCTGGGCCGTGTTGTCAAAACCCAGGGTGAGTGGCTTGGCCATGTGCAGGGATTGTTGTGTAGCGAAGTGGCTGGCCTGCATGGGCTTGAACAAGGTGCGCGCAATAGCCTCTGGCTGGGTGTGGGCTAGGGCCATGCTGCTGCCTTGGTGGCACAGCACCAGCGTGGCCAAATCAGGGGCGGCATTGGTACTGGCAAAGTCGATGCGCATACCCATGGCCTTGACGGCATGCGCCTGTGCGGCTTCCATGGCGGCGTGCGCTTGCGCTTGCAACGTGGGCCAGGGCAGAGGTTTTAAGACGTGGTGGTGCTCCGCCAATTGGGCCAGCACGGTCACATCAAACAAGGGTGTGACTTCACCCCGGTGTTCACGCGTGGCTTGGCCCAAGGCCTGAATGAGGTTGGTGCTTTGTTGGGCTGTGGTGTCACCCAAGATGGTGGTGGCATCCGGGTGGCTGAGCCAGTCTGTGTCGTGCGAGGCACTGGCCAGAAACAGGGCTTGCCGACAGTTGACGGGGGTGGGTTGGTGGCGGCGTTTGGGGTTGGCACCAGGGCGCAAGTCGCGCTCCCAATCATCGGGCTCATCCAGGCCATGGTGGTCCACCATCTCACCGGTCAACAAGGCGGGGCGCAGGGTGGCCATGACGGAGGCCAGGGTTTCATCGACGTTGTGTAAGGCGATGATGGCCTTGGGGTTTTTGTGAATGAACGAGGTGATCTCGCCTGGGGAGGAGCCACTCCAGTAGGTTTTGGAGCCAGTCCAGCTGGCCGCCTCGCCTTCGCTGCGGTAGGCCGAGCAATCGATGTCTAAAACCTTGAAGCCCTCGTGCTGCGCCAGTGCGCTGGTAATGGCCTGGAGAATCTCGGCACTGCCCCAGGCTTTGTCACCGTGCATCAACAGGCGTGATGTTTTTTGCGGGTTGGGGGCGCTGAGTTGCAAGGCCAAGTCGGCGGCAATGGCTTCGGCGGTTTGGCTTTGGCCGGGCACGGTGTTGACTGCTTGTTCTATCAACTTGTAAATGTGGTTGGCCTTTTGGCGTGTTAGCACCTCGGGAAAGCGCAGACTCAAATTTCCCACAGCCAGCAATTGTGTGACGATGGGCTTGATGCTTTTGTGCAGGGTGAGTCGTAAATCGGGGATGGGCGTTTGCATAAGTGCTGCGAACTCGTTTGGCGTGGGCAGCGGGGCATTGGCCAGCCAGGGCGGGGAGCCCATGGCGGTGATTTGCTCTGAATTCAGTAAGAAAAATTGCAGGCTCTTTTGCACATCGACCTGGATGGCGGAGGTGGCTTTTGCGTCACGCGACAGGGC
>CANCDA010000045.1 GCA_947374705.1 Comamonadaceae bacterium
TTTGGTGCGGTTCCTGGCCTAAGGTTGGGGCCTATGCTGCGAATCACACCCGGCCCCGTCCTCCCCCTGCACGACTTGGCGGCCACGCGTCAGCTTGAAGCCACCGCCGCAGCGGTTCTGCCCGCGCACACCTTGATGCAACGCGCCGGGTTGGCCACAGCCCGCTTAGCGCTGGCCTTGGCACCCCACGCCCGCCACATCTGGGTGGCCTGTGGGCCGGGCAATAACGGTGGCGATGGCCTGGAGGCAGCCCTGCAACTCCATCGCATGGGAAAAACGCCTGTGGTCACTTGGCTGGGGACGGTGCAGACAGCAACGACAGATGCCGCAGCGTCTTACGCACGGGCTTTAACGGCTGGCGTGAGGTTTGCCACTGCACCGCCACTCGAATGCGATCTGTGCATCGACGCACTGCTCGGCATCGGGGCGAGTCGCCCTGCACAGGGTTTGATGGCGGAATGGATCGCCCGCATCAACACGCTTGATGTGCCCGTGCTCGCCATTGACCTGCCCTCGGGCCTGAACCCAGACACCGGGGCGACCCCTGGCCTTTGCATTAATGCAAGCCACACCTTGAGCCTGCTCACCCTCAAACCCGGCCTGTTCACGGGCATGGGGCGCGACGCGACGGGGCAGGTCTGGTTCGAATCCTTGCGTGACGAGTCTTGCGACTCCATCTGGGGTTCTCCTGAACCCTGCGCCGTTTTAAATCCGGCGCCCCTCGAACGCATTCGTCACCACGCCTCACACAAGGGTAGTTACGGCGATGTCGCTGTGATCGGCGGCGCAGCGGGCATGACGGGGGCCGCACTGTTGGCAGCCAGAGCCACGTTGCACCACGGTGCGGGACGGGTTTTTGTCGGCCTGCTGGGCGGGGGTGAGTTGACGGGCGATGCAACTCAACCCGAGCTGATGTTTCGCGCCATCGACACCCTGGAACTTGACCACATGACAGTGGTGTGCGGTTGTGGCGGTGGCACGGCGATTGCCGCCTATTTGGGCAAAATTTTATCGGCGGCATCGCGCTTGGTGCTCGATGCAGATGCTCTCAATTCAATAGCTAATGACGCGCAATTGGAAAGCCTATTGAAGGCAAGGCCATCTAAAAACCAGCTCACGGTTCTCACGCCCCACCCGCTCGAAGCCGCCCGCCTGTTGGGCATCAGCACCTCAGAAATTCAGCACAAGCGTCTGGCCGCTGCCGAGCAACTGGCGCAACGCATGGGCTGCACGGTGGTGCTCAAGGGCTCGGGCAGCATCACCGCCAGCCCAGGAGAGCGCAGCGTCATCAACCCAACAGGTAACGCCCGGCTGGCCACAGCAGGCACGGGTGACGTGCTGGCGGGGATGATCGGAGCACGGCTAGCCGCTGGGGTATCAACCCCCTCTGAGGCCCACCAAGCGGCCTGCGAGGCGGTTTACGAGCACGGACTCAAGGCGGACTGCTGGCCAACGCACCAGCCACTCACGGCGGGCGCACTGGCACGGGCTTAGTCTTGGGATTAATGAATCAACCGCGGCCCACAAACGGCATCTTGGTCGCCATCACGGTGTGGAACAGCACATTGGCTTCCAGCGGCAGATTGGCCATGTACAGCACCGACTGACCCACGATGTTCACGTCCATCAGCGGCTCAATGGCGATTTCACCGTTGGCCTGAAGAATGCCTTTGGCCATGCGCGCGGCCATCTCGGTGGCGGCATTGCCGATATCAATCTGACCCACGGCGATGTTGTACTTGCGACCATCGAGCGAGGCTGTTTTGGTCAGACCCATCACGCCATGTTTGGTGGCGGTGTAGGCGATGGAGTTGGGGCGAGGCGTGTGGGCTGAAATGGAGCCATTGTTGATGATCCGCCCACCCTGCGGGGTTTGCGCCTTCATCACGCGAAACGCCTGCTGAATGCACAGGAACATGCCGGTGAAGTTGATGTCAACGACGTTTTTCCATTGCTCAACCGTGAGGTCTTCCAGCATGATGCCGGGGGCATTCACACCCGCGTTGTTGAACAACACGTTCAAATGTCCAAAGGTCTTCACCGTGGTCTCAAACAACTGCTGCACCGCCTGTGGGTTAGATACATCGGTGGGGACGACCAGCACCCGCTCACCCGCGCCGCTCTCGGTGGCCACCAGTTGCAGGGGCTCAGCACGACGACCGGCCAAAGCGACGTAGTAGCCATCTTTCAACAAGGCCAAGGCGGCGGCCTTGCCGACGCCCGTACCGGCACCGGTCACGATGGCGACGCGTTTCGTAGAACTCATATTTTTCTCCTGAATAAATAAATGGAAAGCCAAGACCCTTCGTGGGGTCTTGGCTCAAAGTGAAACCATTAATGCCGATCTTAACGCCGGGATTTTCGGCTCTTGCCTTTGCCCGATTCGGGTCGGCCAGACTCTTTTTTGGCAGCAGCCTTGAGTGCCTGAATCGGTGAAGGGTGAGCCCTGGCTTGTGCCGCTTCGGCCTTCTTAGAAGCACGGCGACGCGAGCCTTTGGGCGTCACGCCCTCATCAAAGCGACGCTCATTCTCCGGGGGCAAACCCTTGTCCTTCATGGCCCGTGCCACCCGTTCTTCGCCCTCGTTCACCAAGCGGAAGTCAATACGCCGACCATCCAAGTCCACCCGGCTCACCTGCACGCGCACCCGTGTACCCACGGCGTAGCGGATGCCGGTGCGCTCGCCGCGCAATTCCTGGCGCGCTTCATCAAAGCGGAAATACTCGCCGCCCAACTCGGTGATGTGCACCAGACCTTCCACGTACATAGCGTCCAGCGTCACAAAGATGCCAAAGCCGGTGGCTGCCGTAACGATGCCGCTGTACTCCTCACCCAAATGTTCACGCATGTACTTGCACTTGAGCCAAGCCTCCACGTCGCGGCTGGCCTCGTCCGCACGGCGTTCGTTGGCGCTGCAGTGCAGGCCGGCGGCCTGCCAGGCCATTTGTTCTGCGCTGGCTTTTTTAGGCTTGGCACCACCTGCTTTGAGCTTGGCTGCATCGCTTTTTTCGATGCGACGCGAGAGCTTGGCATGCGCCTCGCCCGGTGTGGGCAGCGTAGGCAACTGGTAACGGGTCTTGCCCAGAATGGCTTTGATGACGCGATGCACCAGCAGATCGGGGTAGCGGCGGATCGGGCTGGTGAAGTGCGTGTAGGCGTCAAAGGCCAAACCAAAGTGGCCACTGTTGGCCGGGGTGTAAATCGCCTGTTGCATGGAGCGCAACAGCATGGAATGGATTTGCTGCGCGTCGGGGCGGTCTTTGGTGGCCAGAGCGATGGCCTGAAACTCACCGGGTGACGGGTCATCGCTGATCGTCATGCCCACACCCGTGGCCTTGAGGTAGTTGCGCAGCAACTCGTTTTTCTCAGGCGTCGGGCCTTCGTGCACGCGGAACAGACCGGCTTGCTTGCCCTGGGCGATGAAGTCCGCACTGCACACATTGGCCGCCAGCATGGCTTCTTCAATCAGGCGGTGCGCCTCGTTGCGGGTGCGTGGCACAATTTTTTCAATGCGTCCGCTCTCGTCGCAAACAATCTGTGTCTCCGTCGTCTCAAAATCGACCGCACCACGCTTACCTCGGGCTACCAGCAAGGCGCGGTACACCTCGGAGAGGTTGAGCAAATCACCCACGCGGTCTTTGCGCTTCAAGGCCTCAGGCCCGTTGGTGTTGGTCAAAATCGCCGCCACCTCGGTGTAGGTGAAACGCGCATGACTCCACATCACGGCTGGGTAGAACTGGTAGGCCGAAACCTCGCCCTCGGTCGTCACGAACATGTCGCACACCATGCACAGGCGCTCGACTTCAGGGTTCAGCGAGCACAAGCCGTTGGAGAGTTTCTCCGGCAGCATGGGGATCACGCGGCGCGGGAAATAGACACTGGTGGCGCGTTCATACGCGTCCACGTCAATGGCAGAGCCGGTCTCGACATAGTGACTCACATCGGCAATCGCGACCAGCAAGCGCCAGCCTTTGATGGCCGAGCGGCCTTTGCCCTGAGTGGCCGGCTCGCAGTACACCGCGTCGTCAAAGTCGCGTGCGTCTTCGCCGTCAATCGTCACCAGGGGCACATCGGTCAGGTCAACACGGTGTCGTTTGTCCTCAGGGCGCACTTTGTCAGGCAGGCCACGGGCCAGTGCGATACAGGCGTCAGTAAACACATGAGGCACGCTGTACTTGCGCACGGCAATTTCAATCTCCATGCCGGGGTCGTCCACCTCACCCAGCACCTCTTTGATGCGGCCCACCGGCTGGCCAAACAGCGAGGGCGGCTCGACCAACTCAACCACCACCACCTGGCCCGCCTTGGCGTCGCCGGTGGCACTCTTGGGGATCATCACGTCTTGCCCGTAACGCTTGTCCTCGGGGGCCACGATCCAGATGCCGCTTTCATGCAGCAGGCGGCCAATGATGGGTTGTGGAGGCCGCTCAATGATCTCCACCACGCGGCCCTCGGGGCGACCTTTGCGGTCAGAGCGTGCGATGCGCACCTTGATGCGGTCTTTGTGCAAGACAGCGCGCATCTCGTTGGGCGGCAGATAAATGTCGGGCTCGCCATCGTCACGGGTCACGAAGCCATGGCCGTCGCGGTGTCCTTGAACAACGCCTTCAATTTCGTCCAGCAATCCGCTGGTTTGAACGGTAGTTTTGATAAACAACTCTCTCTCCTGGAAACCCAGGTGGTTTAAATAAATTTGGGTTGACGCTCTACTGAGGCGGAACGAAAAAAGTTCGTGAATTACAGGATCATCTCAACGGAAATCATCGAAACCCCCTCTGAGCCTATGCTATACTAGCACTCGTTGTGGCCCAGGTGGCGAAATTGGTAGACGCACCAGCTTCAGGTGCTGGCGTTCGCAAGGACGTGGAAGTTCGAGTCTTCTCCTGGGCACCACTTTGAAAAGCCCCATGCATTTGCATGGGGCTTTTTCTTTGGGTCAATCGGTTCTGCAAATCAGATGGGCAAAGCCACCAAATCATGGCCCTGCGTGCCCACAATTCGCGCACGCGTGAACTCACCCACTTTGAGTGTTTTGCTGATCTTCTCTGGCGGCAGCAATCGCACCGTGCCATCAATCTCTGGCGCATCGGCATAGGTGCGACCCACACCACCCTTGCGGCCAAGTGCCGGGGCAGAGTCCACCAGCACCTGCATCGTGGCCCCCACGCGGCGCAGTAGCTTGGCGGCAGACACCTCTTCAGTCACGGCCATGAAACGCGCGCGCCGCTCTTCTCGCAATTCGAACGGCAACATGCCGGGGATGTCATTGGCCGCAGCACCTTTGACGGGGCTGTAGGCAAAGCATCCCGCGCGGTCAATCTGCGCCTCGCGCATGAAATCAAGCAGGTGCTCGAACTCACTCTCGGTCTCACCCGGAAAACCAGCGATGAACGTACTGCGAATCACGATCTCGGGGCAGATCTCGCGCCAATTCTGTATGCGCTCCAGATTGCGCTCGCCACTGGCCGGACGCTTCATGCGCTTGAGCACATCAGGGTGACTGTGCTGCAAAGGCACGTCCAGATACGGCAGCACCTTGCCGGTGGCCATCAACGGGATGATCTCGTCCACACTCGGGTAGGGGTACACGTAATGCAAGCGCACCCACGCACCATAGGGCTCGGCCATTTCGCCCAGTGTCTGCACCAACTCCAGCATGCGCGTCTTGACCGGCGTGCCATCGAAGAAACCGGTGCGGTATTTCACGTCAACGCCGTAGGCTGAGGTGTCTTGGCTGATGACCAGTAACTCTTTGACGCCGCCTTCAAACAAAGCGCGCGCCTCTTTGAGCACATCGCCAATCGGGCGCGAGACCAAGTCACCGCGCATGGAGGGGATGATGCAAAACGTGCAACGGTGATTGCAGCCTTCGCTGATCTTCAGGTAGGCGTAATGGCGTGGCGTGAGCTTGATGCCTGCAATGCCAAAGGGATTGGGTACCAGGTCGATGAAAGGATCGTGCGGCTTGGGCAAGTTGGCGTGCACCGCGTCCATCACCTCTTGCGTGGCGTGCGGGCCGGTGACAGCCAGCACCTTGGGGTGCATCTGGCGAACCAAGTTACCGCCGTCTTCGCCCGTCTTCGCACCCAGACAACCGGTGACGATGACACGGCCGTTCTCCGCCAGTGCCTCGCCAATCGTGTCCAGGCTTTCTTTGACCGCGTCGTCAATAAAACCGCAAGTGTTGACGATGACAAGGTCTGCACCTTCAAAGGTCTTGACGGTTTCATAGCCTTCGGCGTTCAACTGCGTGAGGATCAACTCAGAGTCGGTCAAAGCCTTGGGGCAACCCAGGCTGACAAATCCAATTTTGGCGGTGGTCGGTAGGGCGGACATAAGCTCAACTTCAAGTTAGAGGCAACACAGGTTTTGTGTGATGCGTAGTGTGTTTAACGTTTCAGGCCAAAAGTTTCGAGCATCTGCTCGGTTTGCTTTTGCATCTGCTCTTGGAACTGCAGCATCATGTTTTTGGACTGCTCAATGTTGTTGTTCAACAGCCCCTGTATCGAAGGCGACTGCAAGCCCATGAACTGCGCCCAGAGTTCAGGCGTCATCTGCTTGGACTGCTCACCCAGCTTGGTTTGCACATCCTGCATAGCATGGATGTTTTTTTCCAGATAACTGCCCATGAAGCCGTGCATGGCCTGGCCATAAAACCGAATGATGCTAGAGAGCACCTCGGTGGTGAACATGGGCGTGCCGCAGTCTTCTTCTTCCAGAATGATTTGCAGCAGGATGCTGCGGGTCAGATCATCACCGCTTTTGGCGTCTTGCACCACAAAAGGACTGTTTTTAAGCACCAACTGCTTGATCTCGGCCAGGGTGATGTAGGTCGAGGCATTGGTGTCGTACAGCCGACGGTTGGGGTATTTTTTGATGACATGCGCGCTCGGGGTCGCATGTTCATTTTTTTTGGTTTTCATATCTGAATTCTCCTCTTGTCGATCATCTAGCCGATCAAGTTGACTGCTGAGACAACTATATTGCACCGAAACACTTAGAAGGAGATCATTCGCCGAAAGTCCCCAAAGATCACTGTGGGGTGGCAAAAGAGATGCTGAACTCGAAAACTATTGGTAGGCGCGATTGGACTCGAACCAACGACCCCCACCATGTCAAGGTGGTGCTCTAACCAGCTGAGCTACGCGCCTACAGTATTCGAGAGGCCGAAGTATAACAGTTAAATTTCACGCTTCTGCCGCGTTGAAAAGAATCTTGAGTGATGGACGATAATTTGAGACTAAGTTCAACACCATCAACACCATCAACACCACGCAGCACATTGTTGCAACCCATTCACTAGGAGTTCTCATGGACATTTCAGGCAAAGTTTTCATCGTCACTGGCGGCGCATCAGGTCTGGGCGAAGGCACAGCACGCATGCTCGCCGCCAAGGGCGCCATCGTCGTCATTGCCGACATGCAGGTCGACAAGGGCGAGGCGGTTGCCAAAGAAATCGGTGGCGCTTTTGTCAAGTGCGATGTAACTTCCGAGGCCGATGGCCAAGCCGTGGTTGCCAAAGCCACAGCCCTGGGCAAGCTCATGGGTCTCGTGAACTGCGCAGGCATCGCCACGGGCGAAAAAACCGTGGGCAAAAACGGCCCCCACAACTTCGACAACTTCAAGCGCACCGTCACCATCAACTTGATCGGCAGCTTCAACATGATCCGCTTGGCCGCCGACGCCATGTGCAAAAACGAGCCCGAGCCCACCATGGAGCGTGGCTGCATGATCAGCACGGCTTCGGTTGCGGCTTACGACGGCCAAATCGGCCAAGCCTCTTACAGCGCCTCCAAAGGCGGCATCGTCGGCATGACCTTGCCCATCGCGCGCGACCTGGCGCGCAACGGCATTCGCAACATGACCATCGCCCCCGGCATCATGGGCACACCCATGATGTTTGGCATGCCCAAGGACGTGCAAGACGCGCTGGCCGCAGCCGTGCCCTTCCCCAGCCGTCTGGGCACGCCGCAAGACTACGCCAAGTTGGCCGTTCACATTTTTGAGAACGACTTATTGAATGGCGAAACCATCCGCTTGGATGGTGCGATTCGCTTGGCACCTAAGTAAGTCTATTGCGTGAAGCGCTGTTCGGCCTGGTTCGGCATAGTGCTGCTTGCAGCGTGTGCACTGGCACGGGCCGAACAAGCCGTGTCAGACCCACTTCTGCCAGAGGCAGACTCCGGCAGCCGCTTCAAACCCGGCTGGCAAACAGGCCAATTCACCGTGGCCAGCGCCAACCCCTTGGCCTCGCAAGCGGGCTACCAAATCCTTAAATCTGGCGGTAGCGCGGTGGACGCCGCCATCGCCGTGCAAATGGTGCTGGGCTTGGTGGAACCGCAAAGCAGCGGCATTGGCGGCGGTGCTTTTTTGCTGCATTTCGACGGTAAAAAAACCCAAGCCTTTGATGGCCGCGAGACCGCGCCTTCAGCGGTCGATGAGAAACTTTTCCTCGACGAACAGGGTCGCCCCCTGCCCTTTCAAACCGCTCTCGTCGGTGGTCGCGCCGTTGGCGTACCAGGCTTGGTCTCCATGCTGGCCATGGCGCACCGCCAACACGGCAAACTGCCTTGGGCAAGCTTGTTCGCACCCGGCATTCAACTCGCTGAACAAGGCTTTGCGGTGAGCGAACGGCTCAACGTTTTAATCACCAAAGACGCCCATCTCGCCAAAGATCGCGTTGCAGCGGCCTACTTTTATTTGCCCAATGGCAAGCCACTCCCCGTCGGCCACAGGCTCAAAAACCCGGAGTACGCCGCAGTGCTGCGCCAGATCGCCACCCAGGGCGAAGCGGGTTTCATGCAGGGCGACACCGCCCGTGCCATGGTGGCCACCGTGCAGGGCCACGCCAGCAACCCTGGGTCACTGAGCGGGAGCGACCTGGGCCGCTACACCGCCCAACAGCGCCCACCTCTGTGCACAGACCACACCGCAGCCCGCAAGGTTTATCAAATTTGTGGCATGCCACCGCCCAGCTCTGGGGCCATCGCCATCGCGCAAATTTTGGGCTTGTTGGCTCACACATCGGCCAGCGCCTTACCCTTTGACGGCACACCCTCCGCCGAATGGCTGCACCTCTACACCGAAGCCTCGCGCTTGGCTTTTGCCGACCGTGCTCTGTTTGTTGCTGACCCCGACTTTGTGGCCGCCCCCGGTGGCGACTGGATGCGCTTGCTCGACCCGCCCTACCTGGCCGAGCGCGCTCAGCAGATAGGCCCGCGCGCCAACCCATCACCCCCAGCCGGAACACCCGGCGCGGTCAAAACCAGCTTCGCCCCCATGCCCGATCAACCCGAGTACGGCACCAGCCACATCTCCATCGCCGACGCCAGCGGCAACGTGCTGGCCATGACCACCAGCATCGAAGCTGCTTTTGGGGCGCGCCTGATGGTCAACCGCGGCCAGGGCTTGGCGGGCGGCTTCTTGCTCAACAACCAGCTCACTGACTTCAGTTTCTCCCCCGCAGACGCCAAGGGCGCGCCCATCGCCAACCGGGTGCAGCCGGATAAGCGCCCGCGCTCGTCCATGTCGCCCACCCTGGTGTTTGACAAGGCCACGGGGCAAGTGCTGATGAGCTTGGGCAGCTCGGGCGGGGCCTTCATCATTCACTTCACCGCCAAGACGCTCTATGCCATCACCCACTGGGGCTTGAACGCGCAGCAAGCCATTGATTTGCCCAACTTTGGTCTGTCTGAACGGCGTGCTGTGCTCCTGGAAACAGGGCGTTTTGACGCCCGCACTGTGCAGTCCTTGCAGGCCCTGGGGCACACGCTCACGCAGCAGCCCTTGACCAGCGGCTTGCAGGCCATCCAAAAAACACCGCAGGGCTGGTTCGGCGGTGCAGACCCTCGGCGCGAAGGCGTCGTTTTAGGAGATTGATATGCACACTCAACCCCAAACCACCGTCGCCCTCACCCTGGGAGATGCCGCTGGCATTGGCCCCGAACTGCTGGCCAAAGCGCTCAGCACCACACCCGTGCCTGAGCACACCGCGTGGGTCATCGTAGGGGATCGTTGGGTGTGGGAGCGCGCGCAAACCTTTGCCAAAGTGCAGGTGCCAAGCACCACCGTGACCGGCTTCGCCCAAGCACAGGCCGGGCTCTCGTTTTTAGAGTTGCCACGACTCAAAATGGAAGATGGACCCCTTGGTCAAGCCAACGCTCATGCGGGTCGCGCCATTTTGCAAACGCTTGAGTTCTGCCTGGATGCCGCTACGGCCAGGCAGATTCAAGCCATTTGTTTTGCCCCTTTGAATAAGCAAGCCATGAAGCTCGGTGGCCTCAAGTTTGACGATGAAGCCTCGCACTTTGCCAATTACCTGGGCATCCAAGACTTTTATTGCGAGTTCAACACGCTGGGTGATTTGTGGACGGCACGCGTGTCCTCGCACATCCCACTCAAAAATGCGGCCGAGTACATCACCGCTGCACGCATCGACGCGGCGGCCAGCCTGATCCACCGCGCCCTGGTGGCCTATGGTATCCCCCAACCCGTCATTGCCGTGGCCGCGTTCAACCCGCACGGTGGCGACGGCGGCACCTGCGGGCGCGAAGAAGTGGATGTGATCGAGCCTGCGGTCAAAGCCTTGCAAGCCAAGGGCATGGACGCCCGTGGGCCCTTCCCCGCCGACACCTTGTTTATCAAAGCACGGGCGGGCGAGTACCACGCTGTGGTCACCATGTACCACGACCAAGGTCAAATCGCTATCAAGCTGATGGGCTTCGAGCGCGGCGTCACCGTGCACGGTGGCCTGCCCATCCCCATCACCACACCCGCCCATGGCACGGCCTACGACTTGGCGGGCACAGGCACGGCCACCACGCAAGCCATGATCAACGCGCTATCAGTCGCCACCAAAATGGGGACACCTTCTGGAGTAAAAGCATGAACCGCATCACATCCTTCACCGCCGTGCTCTGCCTTGTTGGACTTGGCTTGACGCAAAGCGCCACAGCACAAGGCTACCCCAACAAGCCCATCAAAATCATGGTCGGTGCGTCCCCAGGTGGCGGCACCGACATCGTGGCTCGCGTGCTGGCCGAGAAGCTCAGCGCCAGTTTGAAGCAAGCCGTGGTGGTCGAAAACAGGGCCGGTGCGTCCAACACCATCGCTGCCGAGATCACCGCCAAAGCCGCGCCAGATGGCCACACCCTCTTGGTGGCCACCACCACCGGCCAAGCCATTGCACCGCATCTGCTCAAACTCAACTACGACGCACAAAAAGACATCACACCGATTGGCCTAGTCATGGCCGTGCCCAATGTGCTGGTGGTGGGCTCAGCCGTTAAAGCCAAAGATGTGTCCGAGCTGATTGCCGACATCAAAGCCAAACCCGGCACGTTTCAGTACGCCAGCTCCGGCATTGGCAGCACCCAACATATTGCAGGCGAAGCTTTTGCCGCACGCACCGGGCTCACACTCTTGCACGTGCCCTACCGTGGCTCCAGTCAAGCGCACATTGACCTGATTGGCGGCGCGGTGCAAATGATGTTTGACACCACCTCATCAGCCATGCCGCAAATCAACGGCGGCAAACTGCGACCACTGGCGGTGACCAGTGGTCAACGTGCCAGCGTCTTGCCTAACACACCAACACTGATGGAGGCAGGCGTCAAAGACATCGACATGACCACTTGGTACGGCCTGTTTGTGACGGGCGGCACACCGGATGCAACCACCAAACTGCTGATCGATGAACTCAAACGCATCTCGCTCATGCCCGATGTGCAAAAGCGCATTGCCGACTTAGGTGGCATGCAACTACCGCTCTACGGTGATGACTTCAAAGCCTTTAATGCACGTGAGTTTGTCACCTACCGCACGCTGATCAAAGACGCCAACATCACCGCGCAATAAGCCACATGAACCGTCGCGAGCTGATTCGCCTAGCCACGCTATCGGCGGGGCTGCACGCCCTGTCTCACCGGGCCTACAGCCAAATCCCAATCAAAACCAACCCCTTCAAACTGGGTGTTGCCAGCGGCTCACCCACGCCAGACGGCGTGGTGCTGTGGACCAAGCTGGTCTCGGACAGCCTTTTGGGATGGGGCGACCCAACCATTGAGGTGACATGGCAAGTCGCGCATGACGAACAATTTGAGCGCATCTCTCAGAGCGGCACTGCAACCGCACTGGCCCAGCTAGGCTATGCGGTACACGCTGAGTTGCGGGGCTTGCAGGCTGATCGCTGGTATTTTTATCGCTTCGTTTACGGCCATGGCGCTAATGCCCAGATCAGTGATGTAGGTCGCACCCGCACAGCGCCCGCCTTGGGTGCGCCGACCAACAAACTGCGCTTTGCCTTTGCGTCTTGTCAACGCTGGGAGCATGGTCACTATGCGGCCTATCGGCAGATGGTGGCTGATCAGCCTGATCTCATCGTGTTTTTGGGCGACTACATCTACGAGTACGCCAGTCCGCGCACCCCTAATCCGAGTTTCCCCAGAAGCCACAACTTGCGCAAGGCGGTCAATCTGGCGGACTACAGAGATCGGTACGCGCTACATAAAAGCGATCCGTTGCTACAAGCCGCACACCGGGCTGCACCTTGGCTGATCACGTGGGACGACCACGAAGTACAAAACGATTACGCCAACGATGTCGGCGAAGATTTGCCGCCAGAACTCACCGACAAAGCACTTTTTTTAGAGCGCCGCGCCGCTGCGTACCAAGCTTTTTACGAGCACATGCCCCTGCCTGCCAGCGCTTTGGTGCGTGGCCTCGCGGGGCTGGGACACAACGATGGCGTCAGAGTCCATCAACGTCTGGCTTGGGGCAATTTGGCCAATTTCCACATCCTCGATTGCCGCCAATTCCGCGACTACCAAGCCTGCCCCAAACCCAACCGTGGCGGCTCGGCCATGGTGCTTGCCTCGCAATGCGAAGAATTAAAGAACCCCAATCGCTCGATACTCGGCAAGCCGCAAGAGGCGTGGCTGGCACAAGGTTTGGCGCAAGACACCACGCCGTGGAGCGTGATCGCTCAAAGCACGCTGCTCACCAAACTCAATGGACTCGCAGGCCAAGAACCTCGCATCTGGACCGATGGTTGGGAGGGCTATCCCTTCGCCAGACAGCGCTTCATCAATGCAATGCAAGCCCAGCAGAATTCGCACCCCATCGTTCTGAGCGGCGACGTGCATCTCAACGTTGTTGCCGATGTTGAAGGCGTGGCCACCGAGTTTTGCGGCACCAGCATCTCGTCCCAAACCAACTGGCATCCTGAGCGCGAACCTTCGTTTCATGCGAACAACCCCCATTTTCAATACCTCAACAGCGACAAGCGCGGCTACGCACTGGCCGAAGTCACGCCCAAGCTGTGGACCACCACCTTGATGGGGGTGGACGATGCCCGTGACGCGTCGAGTGCGAGCCAAGTCATTGCCAAATTTGCGGTGGAGCGTGGGCAAATAACGCCTGCGAAAATGTAGGCATGGCCATCCCCCAAACCTTCATCCAAGAACTGATCGCCCGTGCCGACGTGGTGGAGATCGTGGGCCGCTACGTGCAGCTCAAGAAGGGTGGTGCCAATTTCATGGGCCTGTGTCCCTTCCACGGCGAAAAGTCACCCTCGTTCTCGGTCAGCCCAGCCAAACAGTTTTACCACTGCTTTGGCTGTGGCAAGAACGGCAACGCCATCAGCTTTTTGATGGAGCACGCGGGCATGACCTTCATTGAAGCCGTCAAAGATCTGGCCCAGCAGTACGGCATGCAGGTGCCTGAGGACGACGCCAGCCCGCAAGACCGCGCCCGCGCCGCCGAACAACGCGAGAAGCAGTCCACCCTCACCGACGTGCTGGAAAAAGCCGGTGAGGCCTGGCGCAAACACCTTAAAAATACGCCCCACGCCATTGCGTACCTCAAAGGCCGAGGCCTGTCAGGCGAAGTCGCCAAACAGTTTGGCCTGGGCTACGCGCCCGAGGGTTGGCGCACCCTGGCCAGCGTTTTCCCCAACTACGACGACCCGCTGCTGGCGGAGAGCGGTCTCGTCATCACCAGCGCTGATGAAGACGGCGGTGATGAAAAACGCTACGACCGATTTCGTGACCGCATCATGTTCCCGATCCGCAACGTCAAGGGCGAATGCGTAGGCTTTGGCGGGCGTGTGCTGGGTGACGAGAAACCCAAGTACCTGAATTCGCCCGAGACTCCCGTCTTCAGCAAAGGCCGCGAGCTGTATGGCCTGTATGAGGCCAGAACTGCTCTGCGCGAACAAGGCTACGTGCTCGTGACTGAGGGCTATATGGACGTTGTGGCGCTAGCCCAGCTCGGTTTCCCCAACGCAGTAGCGACGCTGGGCACGGCCTGCACGCCCGAGCATGTGCAAAAGCTGTTCCGCTTTACCGACTCCGTCGTCTTTAGCTTTGATGGCGACGCCGCCGGACGCCGTGCAGCGCGCAAGGCGCTGGACGGGGCCCTGCCCTACGCCAGCGACGTGCGCAGCGTCAAATTTTTGTTCTTGCCCACCGAGCATGACCCCGACAGCTTCATCCGCGAACACGGCAAGGAAGCCTTTGCCCGCTACGTGGGCGAGGCCCTCCCCTTGAGCCGCTTCTTGGTGGACGCCGCCAGAGACGGTTGCGACCTCAACACGGCCGAGGGCCGCGCCCACATG
>CANCDA010000046.1 GCA_947374705.1 Comamonadaceae bacterium
TGCCAAAGCGCACCATGCCAAAGCGCGTACCCTGAGCACCGATCTGCTCCGCCAAGGCTTGCAAAATCAGCTCGGCCATGCGCTTGCTGGCACCCATCACGTTGGTGGGGCGCACGGCTTTGTCGGTGGACACCAGCACAAAGCGATCCGCCTTGCAGTCCATGGCGGCTTGGGCCATGTTCAACGTACCAAACACATTGTTGAAAATACCCTCGGCCGGGTTGGACTCCACCAGAGGCACATGCTTGTACGCAGCCGCGTGAAACACGACGGCAGGGGCATAGACACGGCAAATATCCTGCAAGCGCTGCGGGTTAGTCACACTGCCCAACAGAGGCACTAACCCGGAAGTGATGCCTTTGGTGATGGCCAAAGCTTCCAACTCTTGATGAATGCTGTACAGACCAAACTCGTTGTGATCTAGCAGCAGCAACTGGCGCGGGCGCTGTGTCAATATTTGCCGACACAACTCGCTGCCAATGCTGCCCCCGGCCCCACTCACCAGCACGACCTTGTCCGCCAGATTGCGTGCCAGCAGTGCAGCATCGGGGGGCACCGGGTCGCGGCCGAGCAAATCCTCAATGTCCAGTTCCTTGAAGTCCTGTACGGTAACGCGACCGCTGGCCAGATCGGCCAAGCCGGGTAGCGTACGAATGTGCACAGGCACATGGCGCAGGTTCTCAATGATCTTGTTGCGCCGCTCCCGGCTTGCGCTGGGCATGGCGAGCAGGATGTCAGTCACGTCCTGACGGGTCACCACATCTGGCACTTCTTCGGGCTTGTACACCGGCACACCGTTGATGCTGCGCCCCACCTTGGCCGCATCGTCATCGACAAAACCGATCAACACAAACTGCCCGGAGATGCCCAGGGCCGAAGCGGTCTGCACACCCGCCGTCCCCGCACCAAAGATCAACAGACGGCCATCGACGCGATGCCCCGCGTGATTCACACCGGCCAGCCAGAACCGGGCCATGGCACGACTGCCGCCCACCAGCAACAGGAAAATCAGCGGCTGCAACACACCCAAGCTGCGTGGCACACCCGGCCAGCGCTGCCACAACAAAATGCCCAGCAACAAGCCACCATAAACCGCCACCGCTTTGGCGGTCGCCATCAGCGCGGCCTGACCGGTGTAACGGAAAATGGCCCGGTACAGACCGAACCGTATAAAAACCGGAATGGCCAGCACCGGCGACAGGCCATAAACCCACCACTGCACGCCTGCGGGTTGGTGCAGCGCGTCCAGACGCAGTGTGAAAGCGATCCAGGTGGCGAACAACGCCAGCACCAGATCCAGCCCCACCACCGCCAAGCGTTTAACGGATCGGGGCCAGCTGAGTAATCTGCTTTGCATTCAGGCCCCGCACACCCTCACCGATATGGCGGCGAACTCAGGCAGAGATCGCAAACTCAGCCTTGTTGCGACCCTGCGCGACCAGTGCGCTCAACCAGCGTGGCATCAGGCCGCGTCCGCTCCAGGTTTCGCCATTAGGGCCGCGAAACTTGGGGGCAACCGTTGCAGCACTCGATGCTTTCTTGGCTTTTGCCGTGCGCTTTGTTGCACCTGCGGTTTTAACCGTCTTGGGTGCCTTTGTTTTGCCACGAGCTTTTGCGGGCTGCAAATCTTTCAATGAAATGCCAAAGGCTTGCATTTTTGCGCGAATTTCTTCGACTGTTTTATCAAATTCTCGTGTTTTGATTTCGTTCGCTTGTTTTTGCAGTTTTTCAATTTGATCTTGAATGTCAATGAGATTAGTCATGTTGCTCCTCTATAAATGACGAAAAAAATGGATGCGTGTGAGATTCTACAGTTTAAAAATTAATCATTAATGTGAAACACTATCGCGTCGAATCACCTTAATCGCCGTTAAGGCAATGATTTTCAAATCAAATCCAAATGATTGCCTTTGCAAATACTCGGCGTCGAGCTGGACTTTTTCAGGGATTGGCAACTCATCGCGTCCATTCATCTGAGCCCAACCCGTCAAACCCGGCATCAATTCATGTACGCCGCACTGGGTGCGCAAGGCGATCAAATCCTGCTGATTGAACAGGGCCGGCCTAGGCCCCACAAAACTCATGTCGCCTTTGAGGATGCTCCATAACTGGGGAAGCTCGTCCAAACTGCTCTTGCGCAAGAAACTGCCAATCGGGGTGAGATAGGCGTCCGGATTACTCAGCAAATGGGTTGCCAAGGCTGGTGTGCCTATTTGCATACTGCGAAATTTTGGCATTTTAAAAATCGAATTGTTGCGCCCGACCCGGTCAGACCAATACAGGGCCGGACCTTTAGAGGTCAACCGCACTGACAGAGCGACCAGAAACACGGGGATCAGCAAAAAAATACCCGCACAAACGGCCAGCAATAAATCAAATAGTCTTTTCATGGTTCTCCATCTTCGCAAACGCCCGACGCAAGCCCTCATCCACCGAAACCGGCGGCACCCAGCCCAAAATATCTCGTGCTTTTGAAATATCCACCTGCAAGCTCCCGCACAAACGTTGCGCCGCAGCGTTCTTGCCCAGCAAGGCGGCCGCAGCCCGCAACATCCAAACGGGCACCGGCATCAAGCGCGCAGGAACGCCAGCAGCCCGCGCCAAGCCGCGCACCAGGTCTGCCGTTGACAGGTCATGGCCATCGCTGGCCAAAAAGATCTGGTTTGCCGCTGCCGGGTGCGCGATACAGGTGATGATCAAATCCACCAGATTGTCCAGCCCCACCAGGCTGCGACGGTTGTGTGTGATGCCCCCTAAGGGCAAAGGCCAACCCCGCTGCACGGCGCGCATCAGGGTAGCAAAGTTAGCTCTTACGCCAGACCCATAGACCAAAGGCGGGCGAATGATGACCACATCCAAACCAGTTTCAGCGGCGATCTGGCGCAAGCCTTGTTCCGCTTCGTCTTTGCTCTGACCATACGCATCTTGTGGATGGGGTGAATCAGTCTCGGTGAAAGCGCCATTGGGCTGAGTGCCCTCACCGTTGACCTTGACCGAACTGATGAACACAAAACGCTGCACCCCGGCTGCGGCGGCTTGGCGAGCCAGCGTCAGCGTGATATCGACATTGGCCGCACGGAATTCGGTCAACGGATCAGCGCTGGTGTCGCGCATGACGTGCACACGGGCGGCCAGGTGGACAACGCAAGCATGCCCCTGCAATAAGGTGTGGGCGTCTTCATAGTGCGCAAGACAGATCCAGCCCGGCGCGCGAGTCGGTGCCTGACTTCGGGACACGGCCGTTACGGCAAAGCCATCCACGATCAACTGTTGCACCAGCGCTTGCCCCAAAAACCCACTGGCACCAGTGACCAGGACTGATTTTTCAGGTAACTTGAATTCCATTGCAGGTCTCTATTTTCGGAATGTCTTAGCGCCTAGTCCGCAAGCACATCAGCCTTAGAAAAGTAGAGGAAAAAAAGAAACGCAACATGCTGCGAATATGAATCCAGAAGTAACGTATTTTCTTATGGCTGCTGCGTTGAGCCCTATGGGTGGCTCTGACTTTTGGAATCAAAGCCACCTTCAAACCCTTGAGCCAAAGCCTGGCACACAGATCAACATCCTCGTAATACAAAAAATACTTTTGATTAAAGCCATTCAGCTCTTTGTAAACATCACGACGCAATACCATGAACATGCCACCGACCCAGTCGGGATAAATGGGGGCATCACGGATCACATAGTCACTCCCGGCGCAACGTCCAATGAGCTTGCACAGTATTTTCAGCGGCGTCGGAAATCGGCGCGCACTGTCTTCGACAGCGCCTGAACCATCCACCACCAAGGGTGCAACCAGCCCGATTGAAGCATCACCAAGACCAGTCATAACGATTGGAAATACATTGCCGTCCAATCGGATATCCGGATTGATGACACAAAAGAAATCACCGCTGGCCTGCTCAAACGCACGATTGTGGTTTTCACCAAAGCCCAGAGGGACGGTGTTGTGGATGACTTTCAAGGGGAAGGTGAATTGATTGAATAAGTCGGGCAAGGGCTCCGGCACATTCAGCGTCAGCAGCACCTCCAAAGCGTCTTCCGCGCAATACTTTTGGATGTCAGACAAAAGATCGCTCACCAGCGCTACCTGACCATGACTGACGACGGAAAGAGATAAGACGAAGTGCTTCATTTGTTGCTTGCCGAAATCATCAATTTCTTTGAATCCAAAAGCTACCCCCACCACCCAGCGCAGGATATCGAGGGAACACTTTCTGTACCGCCTCTCGATGGCGTGTGCCCATGAGATGGGCTGACCACACAACACGCCAATCCGTGTTGTATTGAAGGAAAGCCCTCAAGACATACTGCTCGTTCCAGTTCCGCCCCTGATCAATCACCCATTCTCTAGGATACTCGTCGGGCAAAAAGATATCATGAAAATGAACGAGCACACCTTTGCGTAAGCGTGGCAAGATTTCAAAAAATAAATAATTCACATCACTGCCGGCCTTGGCGACATGCGAAGAATCAATGAAGAGAATGTCGCCCGCCTCCAGACGGTCAAAGAATGACAACTCAATATCCTCCACCCTTTTCTGAATCAGCCGGGTGATGCCAAGCACACCATCCGTGAGAAACTTTCGAGGATAAGGCTCGATGCACGTGAAATCAAGTGCCCCGTCCAGCATGTTCAGATTCACCCGCGCCGTGATCAGTGATGAAAATCCACTGCCAACTTCGATCATGGTTTTGGGCCGCAGATGGCACAACATGGTGTGCAAAAACTCGGCATCCAGCACAGGAAATTGATCGTTGGAGTAGTAATACCCCAACTGCGTCTTGTCGCGCTTTAGCGGGTAATAGATAGCGCTCATATAGGGTGTCAATCGTTCAAGCAGAGCCAACTGATCGTTCACCCGCAGATCAATGCCGCCCATTTCATCATGCCTCTCCCATAACCGAGCCGCGCGTTTTCCAGCCTCGCTTGGATTGACGATAGGAGAGTAAAAATGACCGATCGGGTACAACAAAGGTATCCCGGTCAGAAAGTGCCCTTTCACCAGCATGCGCAGTTTGGCTGAATTTCGAAGCCCTTGCATCAGAGTGGCCATCATTGAATTAAGTCCCCTTACAACGCCTGATTGTTTTGCGAAAACCGACAATGACAATGCGACGAAAAAATTTCAACCAAGAATACCCCTGAAACAAGACAACGCCCACCGCAGAAATACGTCCTTCAAGGCGAAGCAGCTTGTAATTTTCCAATTCACTGTGTTGCATGCGCCAAAGCTCGGAACTCAATCCCGCATCACCAAACAGGTTCTTGTAGATGGTTGCCAATGGCTGTTCCGTTTTTGCGATACCCAGACCAGCCACAGCCACCTGCATCAGAAAATAATGGTCTTCCATATGGCGCCTGCCAGCCAGAAACCGAAAGGGCAGGTCACGTCGCACCATGAAAGACGGGGTGACGAATGGGTTTTTCAACAACACGTAGTACTTAGACACCGGACGAAACTCAGCGCCCTCCTCCCATGAAACCGATCTACTAGCACCGCCCGCTTGGACATGGCCATGCCCTGATACGACAACATCCGACCGAGACTGCATGAACGGGTACTGTAGTGCTATTTTGTTGGGATGCCATGCGTCATCGGCATCCAGAAAAGCGACGTAATCACCCTTGGCCTGATCCCAGCCCGCATTGCGTGCGCTGGCAGCGCCAAGGTTTTGATCCAGCAGAACAAGTCGGATCCACCCCAGTGGGTAGTTGCTGCACAAGTCATGCAACATGGTGCGGGTCTCGTCTGCACTGCCGTCATCGACCAAAATAAGTTCAAGCGGCTGCAAGGTTTGTGACGCCACCGAGCTGACGGCCCGCTCAATCGTCAGACCGCAGCGGTAACAAGGGATCACCACAGTCACGGGCACGATAGGGGTCATGCGCTTAAGAACCCTCTGAGAACCGCCTTGGCGCGGGTGATATCGCCCGAAAGCACCCGTTTCACCAAACGCATGCTCAACGAAAATGCATTGGTCAGCCAGGGCACAGGCGCGTAGCGTTTGAAAAATCGCACACCTGATCTGGCGAAATATTCATCCAACAAGGGGCTGCGCTTGCCCAGACTGGCCGACTGCTTGTGCCATACCCGGGAGTCATTGGCCACGGCCAGTTGCCAACCCGCTTTGCGCAATCGAAAGCCCAGGTCAGTGTCTTCCCAATACATGAAAAAAGTGCGCTGATCGAACAAGCCGACCTCCTCAAGCGCAGAACGGCGCAACAATATCGACGCACCCGAGATGAAATCCAAGGCCCCAGCGGCCATCCGGTGTTGTGATCGACCGAGCCAAAGATTGACTGTGCCACCGCCCCACAATTGAACCCGTTCGGGTTCATCGACTTCGTAGAGCACAGAGCCCACGGCACCTACCTCGGGGTGGGCCTGGGCCTCGCGCACCAAGGCCGAAAGCGCTCCGGCATCCACGGTGGCATCGCTGTTGATCAGCCAAACATAGTCGGCCCCCCCGGCCAGCGCATGCCGTATCCCCACGTTGCAGCCGCCACCAAAACCCAGATTAACACCTGTGGGCAGCAACTCCACAGAGGGCATGGCCGCGCGGATGTGTTCAATCGAGCCGTCCGTTGAGCCGTTGTCCACCAGGAGCAGTTGGAAACTGGGGTAATCCAGGCCTTGCAAAGAGTTCAAACAGGTCAGCGTGTCTTGCCACCCGTTCCAATTCAAAACCACCACATCAACGCGTTGATTCATACCTGCTTTGCCTTGGGTTTGAAACGCAAAGCCTGCTTTTCAAGCAGATGCCAAGAGGCGAAGGCCAGCACACCCGTCAGCGCCAAAGAAAGCGCCAAAGAAACGCCGAAACCCCAACCCGCACCCCGCCCCCCATGCACCACGATCTGTTGCACGGGAAAGGCAAAAATATAAACGCCGTAAGACAAGTCACCCAGACGATCCGTCAGCTTCGCACCGGCGGAAAATCTAAGCGCCAACTGCACCAGCACTGCCGCGCAGACCAGCATCGCGGTGCGCTCTAGCCCTCGGTCACCGCATAGAGCAAAACCCAGCAAGGCCAACGCGCCCAAGCCACAAGCCAGCGCTCGATCTGAAACGGCATTACTCGTTTTGTCTTCCCCATTGCTTTGAATGACGCCTGCATAAAAAACCCCGGCCCAGAACATCGCGACCATTTCAAAATGGGGGACGAAGCGCAGCCCCAGCACCTGCGGGGCAAACGAAGCCAACAGCACCGTGAGGCCCAAGCCCAGTGCAATCAGCACGCGCCGTGAGCCCCAGGTGACGCACCCCAGTGCAGCCACCGTGATGTAGCATAGGAACTCCACCGGCAAAGTCCACAGTGAACCGTTCACCGCGGCAGGAAAGGGGTTATCAGCAAAAACTCCCGGCAAGCTATGGCGCACCACCAACACAGCGGTGCTGAGGTAGCGCCAGCTTGTTGAACTGCTCCCATAGTCCGCCAGCACCAGCGTTGAAAACACCGGGCCGAGCAAAAACACGGTCATCAAAACGACCAGCCAAAGCGCCGGGAAAATTCGCAACGAGCGCCGCATAAAAAATCGCCTGACATCCGCATCACGCAACCAGCTGGACCACACCAACATGCCACTCAAAAAGAAAAAAATCGTCACACCCGCGCCGCCAAAAGTCGTCCAACCGAAGAACAAAGGCTCGGTCTGACCCATGAGCGCGTGTTGATGGCTGTAAAGCACCAAACTTGCGGCGACCAAACGCAGCAAATCAAGTGAGTTTTTCTGAACTAAGGGCGTCGTCATTGCGCGAAAGTCTGCGTCAGTGTTCTTTGGTTTTCAATCAGCATATGTGCTCACGTGCTCAAACACGTTTGCGTGCGCACAGCAGGTATTGGTAGGTCAAACTATCTTGAAACAGACCCGCCGTCAGCGCATTGACGAGGCTTTTGCGTGTGCCCCGTTCAAACCCTGCACCCACACACTGCACGGACTCCAGGCCTTTGTGCGAAACCAAACGCACGGCCGTATCGCGCGTGAAAAATCGCAAGTGCGTGCGGTCTAGCAAACCCGCATCCGCGTACTCCCAACGCCCCTGCAAGAGCAGGGGAAGGGTCACACTGTAGTGCCGCACATTGGGCAAACTCACCACCAAAGTACCACCCGGCGCAAGGTAGTTGGTGACCAGTCGATCCACCACGGCCCAAGGGTTGACCATGTGCTCCAGCACATCCAGACATAGAACCAGATCGAACAGGCCATGACCCTGGGGCAAATCTTGTTTCTCGAAATCCAGGCAGTTCACTTCGTCAGCATGGGCTCTGGCACTGTGGGCTGCGATTTCAAAAATCTCAACGCCCACCGTGTAGGAGGCCCGTTTGCTTTGACGCAGCCAACCCAAAGTGGCACCTGAGCCACAACCGATCTCCAGCACCCGACCGCACTGCGGCGGGAGCATGAGCGCGATTTCTTGGCGCGCATTCGCAAAGTAACCATCTGTCTTGTCAACATAGCTTTGCATAAATCAGTCCTTAATGCCTTCGCCCACTCGGTCGGCGTAGCGAGCCCACAGCCAAGCCAATACCACGTAGTCCACGATGCCCCTGAGCAGCCAAGCCCATGCCGCCCCCTCAATACCGAAGTAAGAAATTGACAACACGAGTACAAACCCATAGGGCAGCAATTCTCCCGCATGCAGCAAAGCCACTGAGCGAGCCCGGCCACAGGCTTGCAAAGCGGTGAATGGGATTTGAGCCAGTGCATTCACACCAAAAGCCAAGAGCAGGATTTGCGTGACCTGCGCGCTCTGCTCAGCAAACTCAGGCCCCATCCAGGCACCCAAGGCCCAAGGCGTGAGCATCCAGGCCACAACAACGACAAAGACCATCAAAACTGCACTGAACCCGCTAGAACGACTCACCAAGCGCCTCAGCGTCCGTCCATCTCGCTGAGGGTTAGCAACGTTGTGCGACAGGCGCGCCAACTCTGGCAACAAAACACTGCACAAGGCCGCGATGAGGATGGGCAACCGCGACACCACATCAAACGGCACGGCGTACAAGGCCACCGCACCCGCAGACAACAGGGCGCTGATGACAAAACGATCCACATACACAATCACCGGCCCGACGATATTGCTCAAGGTCACCCATCCTCCAAAAGACAACAGTGGACGCAAGCTCGCAGCACTGCGCGAGCGCATCAACGAATTCAAAAACGCACCGAAGTTCAACTCAACCGCCTTAGCCACCAGAGCCAACAACGCCACCACCTGCACCAGCCGAATCACGCCAATGCTGATACAGGCCCAACTCAAATCCGGCGTGTAGAGGGCGGTGATGCAAGGCCCCAAAATCAACATTGCCCCGGTTGGAATGCGCACTAAATTCAAGGCGCGAAATGCCCCCACCCCTTCCAAATGCCCTCGGAGCGTGGACGACAAAAGCAACAAGGGAAGGCTGGGCAACATCCACAACAAGGCCTGCGCGACCTCTTGTGACAATTGCGGCGAGGACAGGTGAAAGGGCTCGCCCCAGGTGGCAATTCCCAAACCCAAAAGCAGAGCCATGGCCGTGCCCACGCCCACCAACAAACTAGAAACTGTGGCCAAGACACGCAACTCATGCGTTCGCCCTGCGCCCCCCTTTGTGCGAGAGGACGCCACCGCCACGGTCACAGCGCGACCCAGGCCCATGTCCAAAAAACTGAAGTACCCCACCACCACCCAGATCAAGGACAAAACGCCCAAACGCTCTTGTCCTATGTGATGCAACAAAAAGGGCACGGCCGCCAATGCCACGCCCATGGGCAGCAGATTGCCCAACAAAGACCAGACGGCCGATCTGTACAGCGTCAAGGTGGGGGTGGGGCGATTCAAAACGTGACTAAAGGGTGAGGAAGGCGCAAGAGCTCAACGCCGTCCATAGGTGTCTTCAAACCGAACGATGTCGTCCTCACCCAGGTAAGAGCCACTTTGCACTTCGATGAGTTCGAGCGGCATCTTGCCGGGGTTGGCCAGACGGTGGATTTGCCCCAAGGGGATGAAGGTGCTTTGGTTTTCCCCCAGTATGGTGACCTTGTCGCCATTGGTCACTTCGGCCGTTCCGCTGACCACCACCCAGTGCTCAGCGCGGTGGTGGTGCATTTGCAAAGACAGCGTTGCGCCTGGTTTGACGGTGATGCGCTTGACCTGGTGGCGCGTACCCACGTCCACACTGTCATACCAGCCCCAGGGGCGGGCGACGAGCCGGTGCTGCACGGCCTGTGCGGCATCCAGCGTCTCCAGACGAGCCACCACTTCTTTGACAGCTTCGGCGTGCGCGGCATCCACCACCAAAAGAGCATCGGGGGTGTCGATGATCAGCAGGTTTTTCGTGCCCAGCGCCACCACCGGTCGCTGCCCACCAGCATGGATGTAGGTTTGCTCGGCGCGCAGGTGGTGCGCATGTTGCAACTCGCCACCAGCGCGGTTGCCTTGCGCGTCGGGTGCAGCTAAATCAGCCACGGCATTCCAACTGCCCACATCGCTCCACTGCCCTTGAAATGAAAACACCCGCACGTTGGTGGCGGGTTCCATCACGGCGTAGTCAATCGACTGGCTGCGGCAGGTGGCAAACACGGCGGCATCCGGGCGTGTAAACAGGCCATCGACTTGGGCGGTCTGCATCGCACTGCGGCACACGCTCATGATGTCGGGTGCGTGGGTTTGCAGTGCTTGTAGCAACTGGCTGGCTTGCACCAGAAAAATACCGGCGTTCCACAGGTATTGGCCGCTGAGTAAAAATTCAGTGGCTTTGTCCAGCGCCGGTTTCTCAACAAAACGGGCCACCGCAAATCCGCCGTTGGCCGCAGCCGCGCCCTTTTGGATGTAGCCATAGCCCGTGCTGGGTGCATTGGGCATGACCCCAAAGGTCACCAACTGTCCCGCCAGAGCAGCCGGTGCGGCGGAGCGAACCATGTTCACAAACGACTGAGTGTCCGGGATGTGTTGATCGGCCGGGCAGAACAGAAGAAGCGCATCCGCCGGCATGGCCAGTGCGGCCAAAGCCATGGCCGCAGCGGTGTTTTTGGCTTGCGGCTCCAAAATTTGCCGAACCTCAAGACCGGCATGGGCCGCCACATCGGCCAATAAAAATCGGTGCTCGTCCGCAGAGACGCACAGCACGCCCTGTGCCACACCCTGCGCCAAGGGTGCCACTCGCTCCAGCGTGAGCTGGAGCAGTGATTTGCCTCCCAGCAAAGGGATGAATTGCTTGGGGAAGGATTTGCGCGACAAAGGCCACAGGCGCGTGCCGCTGCCACCACACAGGATGACGGGGTGAATGATGGGCGTGGACATGGGTTTAAAAGAGATGGGGGTGAGTTGTATTTAAAGACGAAGGCGAAAACTTAAGCGAAAACTTCGGCGTGACGCAAAGCGACACCCGCCTTGTCTTTGGCAGAGAGTTGAGGCTCAGCACTCAAAGGCCACTGGATAGCCAAATCAGGATCGTTCCAAGCCACACAGCGCTCAAATTCGGGCGCGTAATAGTCGGTGGTTTTGTACACAAAGTCCGCCGATTCACTGGTGACCAAAAAACCATGGGCAAAGCCCGCTGGCACCCAGAGTTGGCGAAAGTTACCCTCGGTCAACTCAACGCCCACCCATTGGCCAAACGTGGCGCTAGAGCGGCGCATGTCCACCGCCACATCAAAGACCGAGCCACGCAGCACGCGCACCAGTTTCCCCTGCGCTTGCTTGATTTGGTAGTGCAAACCGCGCAGCACATGCTGGCCAGAGCGGCTGTGGTTGTCTTGCACAAAGTCGAGCTTCAGCCCGGTGACCTGGTTGAAGGCGGCCTGGTTAAAGCTCTCCAGGAAAAAGCCGCGCTCATCCCCAAATACTTTGGGTTCGATGATGAGCACGTCCGGGATCGCGGTGGGGGTGACCTTCATTGAGCGCTCATTTCGCGCTCGGTCAACATGCGCAGCAAATACTGGCCGTAACCATTCTTGGCCATGGGTTGTGCGAGTCGCTCCACTTGTTCGCTGTTGATCCAGCCCTGGCGCCAGGCGATCTCTTCAGGGCAGGCGATCTTCAGACCTTGGCGGTGCTCCAGCGTGGCAATGAACTGGCTGGCCTCCAGCAGACTATCGTGCGTACCTGTGTCCAGCCAGGCGTAACCGCGCTGCATGATCTGCACGCTGAGCTGGCCTTGCGTCAGGTAGGCATGGTTGACGGCGGTGATCTCCAACTCGCCCCTAGCGCTAGGCTTGACGGCCTTGGCGATGTCCACCACCTGGGTGTCGTAAAAATACAGGCCGGTGACGGCGAAATTGCTTTTGGGTTGGAGGGGTTTTTCTTCAATGCTGCTAGCTTGGCCTTGCGCGTCAAACGCCACCACACCATAGCGCTCGGGGTCTTGCACATGGTAGGCAAACACGGTGGCGCCACTGGTTTTGGCATCGGCTGCGCCCAGCAGGCCCGCCAGGTCATGGCCATAAAAGAGGTTATCCCCCAGCACCAGGGCGCTGGGCTTGTTGCCCACAAATTGTTCGCCAATGATGAAGGCCTGCGCGAGACCATCCGGTGAGGGCTGCACCGCATACTGAAGGTTCAAGCCCCAGGCGCTGCCGTCACCCAGCAGTTGCGTGAAACGCGGCGTGTCTTGCGGCGTGCTGATGATGAGAATGTCGCGCATGCCCGCCAGCATGAGGGTGCTGAGCGGGTAGTAAATCATGGGCTTGTCATACACCGGCAAGAGCTGTTTGCTCATGGCCAAGGTGGCGGGATGCAGCCGAGTGCCGGAGCCACCGGCGAGGATGATGCCTTTGCGTTGGGTCATGCGGGTTTCCTGTGTTTAAAGAATCTCTCTCACCATGCGCTCCACGCCCACCTGCCAGTGAGGCAAACTCAGGCCAAAGGCGTGTTGCAGTTTAGCGGTGTTCAGGCGTGAATTGTGGGGGCGCTGAGCGGGCGTAGGGTAGGCTGCGGTAGGAATGGGGGTGATTTTTTTTGCGGCTATTTTTAACGCCGGCTGCACCCGTACTGAATGGTCGATAACCTTTTGTGCGTATTCAAACCAAGTGGTGACGCCGCTTGCCGCCAGGTGGTAGAGGCCTTGCAGTTCGGGGCGTGGGTTGGCGATGGCACCATTCCCCATCACGGCCCGCAAAGCATGCGCAGTGACATCGGCCAGCAGGTCGGCGCCGGTGGGCGCGCCCCATTGGTCGTCAATCACCTTGAGTTCTTCACGCTCTTGCGCTAGCCGCAGCATGGTCTTGGCAAAGTTGCCGCCGCGCGCCGCATAGACCCAACTGGTGCGAAAGATCAAATGCTTGCAGCCACTGTGTTGAATGGCTTGCTCGCCCGCCCACTTGCTGTGGCCATAGATGTTCAGCGGTGCGGGGCGATCAGTCTCACACCAAGGCGCATCGCCACTGCCGTCGAACACATAGTCGGTAGAGTAGTGCACCAGCCAAGCGTCAATGCGCGCGGCCTCAGTGGCCAGTACAGCGGGTGCGGCGGTGTTGATCAAGTGCGCCAGATCAGGCGCACGCTCGGCTTGATCGACTGCGGTGTAAGCAGCCGCGTTGACGATGATGTCGGGCTGCACTAGGCGCACGGTTTCGGCCAATCTTTGCGCATCAGCCAAGTCACCACACAGGCCATCGCGGCCATGACGGTCCAGCGCAACGAGCTCCCCCAGCACGCTCAAAGCACGCTGCAACTCCCACCCCACTTGGCCGTCTTTACCGAAGAGAAGGATTTTCATGTGTACTGTTTTTGCACCCACTCGCGGTAGGCACCACTTTGCACATTCACCACCCAGCTGGGGTTGTCCAGGTACCACTGCACGGTTTTTCGGATGCCGGTCTCGAAGGTCTCGGCTGGCTTCCAGCCCAGCTCTTGCTCCAGTTTACGCGCGTCAATGGCGTAGCGCCGGTCATGGCCGGGGCGGTCTGTGACGTAGGTGATTTGTCCGCTATAGGCTTGACCATCAGCACGTGGACGCAGCTCATCGAGCAAAGCACACACGGTGTGCACGATGTCGAGGTTGGGTTTTTCGTTCCAGCCGCCCACGTTGTACACCTCACCCACACGACCAGCCTGCAACACGCGGCGGATGGCGCTGCAATGGTCTTTGACGTAGAGCCAGTCACGCACCTGCATGCCGTCGCCATACACCGGCAAGGGCTTGCCCGCCAGCGCGTTGACGATCATGAGCGGGATGAGTTTCTCAGGGAAATGGTAGGGGCCGTAGTTGTTGGAGCAATTGGTGGTGAGCACCGGCAGGCCATAGGTATGGTGCCAAGCGCGCACCAGGTGGTCACTGGCGGCCTTGCTGGCGCTGTAGGGGCTGTTGGGCTCGTAGCGGTGGTCTTCTGTGAAGGCGGGCTCGTCTTTGCTCAAGGAGCCATAGACCTCATCGGTAGAGACGTGCAGAAAACGAAACTCTGCTTTTTGCGGCTCTTGCAAACCACCCCAGTACGCACGCACCGCTTCGAGCAAGCGAAAGGTGCCCACCACATTGGTCTGGATGAAATCCTCAGGGCCATGGATGGAGCGATCCACGTGCGATTCAGCGGCAAAGTTGA
>CANCDA010000047.1 GCA_947374705.1 Comamonadaceae bacterium
ACGGCATCCAGCGCACGCTCGCGCCGCTCACGGGTGATGGCGCGCCCTGAGATAAAAAACAAAGTGGCTAGGCAGCGATGCCCCGCCAAGCCCAGTGGGCCATTCATCAGACGCAAGTCCGTGGCGTCAATGCGCCCCTGCTCAAGCCACACCCCTGGCACTTCAATGTGCTGCGAAAAGCTGCCACGATCAAACGGCAACTGCGCCATGGGCAGGCCTAGTGCGGTGATGTCCCAGCCCATGAGTTCTGCGCTCGGTGCCAGCTCGAAAATCGCGCGATTCTGGGCTTGGCATTGGTCATAGGCCAGCGCTTCCAGGGGCAACCATTCAAGCCGCGCACCGTCGTCGAGCTGCGCGTGCACAGCTTGCATGGCGGACTCACCCAAGGATTTGTAAAACCGCGTGGCCCCAGGTGTGGTGATGAGCGCGTGGGCTTGTATACCGACGCGGATGTTGATGTCGAGTGTGTCGCCACCCACCAGACCACCGGGGGGATGGACCAGCACGTTGTGGCACACCGCATCGCCTTCCGGGTACAGACTTTTGAGCAGGCGCAGCGGCCCGACGTGCTGGTAGTGAACCACGGTCTTGCCCTGGCTGACTTCATACGCAAGATCGAGAGAGGCGCGCCAACCCATGGGTGTAGTGCAGCTACAGCGTCGTGCCTGCGGTCTAGTGGCCCTGAGAGCCCCGGTGCGCCCAGGCGGTGGTGTGCTTTTCAATGAAGCTGAACAGCTCGTACATGGCCATGGCCATGATGCCCACCACCATCAGGCCGCTAAAGGCCAAGCCCATTTGCATGGCCGATCCGGCCGAGATCAGCAGGTAGCCAATGCCCTCGTTCGCGGCCGTCATCTCGGACACGGTGGTGCCGACAAAAGCCAGAGTGATGGCGACCTTGAGTGAGCCGTAAAAATAAGGCATGGAGCGCGGCAGGCCGACCTTGATGAGCACGTCCCAGCGCTTGGCACCCAGCACGCGCAGCACGTCTTCCAACTCCGGCTCCAGCGTGGCCAGACCTGTGGCGATGTTGACCATGATGGGGAAGAAGGAAATGAGAAAGGCCGTGAGAATCGCAGGCCCCACACCAATGCCAAACCACACCACCAAGATGGGCACAAACGCCGCCTTGGGCAGCGCGTTGAACGCTGTCATCAGCGGGTAAATCGCGGCATAAGCCAGACGTGAGCTGCCGATCAAAAAGCCCAGCATCACGCCCACCACAATGGCAATGCCAAAGCCCACCATCGTCACCCAGAAGGTGCGCCAAGCGTGACCGGCGATCAGTTCTTTGTACTCCAGCGTCTGGTTCCAGATGCGCAAGGGGCTGGGAAAGATGAACTCAGAGATTTGGAAGGCCGAGCAAATGAACTGCCACAGCAAAACCACCACCACCAACAACACCCAGGGGGACCACAACTCGACTTGTTTTTTGGTCATGACGCAGCTCCGGTGGCAGATTTTCGAAACGCGCCAATGTGGCCGCGCAGCTCCAGCACGATGTCGGTGAACTCTTTGGTGTAGGTCAATTCCAGCTCGCGCGGGCGCGGCAGGTCAATCTCGCGCTTGACCACGAAGCGGCCTGGGCTTTGGCTCATCACGTACACCGTGTCGGCCAAAAAGACCGACTCGCGCAAGTCGTGCGTCACCAAAATCACATTGAACTGCTGCTCGGTCCAAAGGTCGCGCAGGATGCACCACAGGTCTTCACGGGTGAAGGCGTCCAGCGCGCCAAAGGGCTCGTCCAGCAGCAGCATCTTGGGTTCATGAATCAGCGCCCGGCAGATGCTGGCGCGCTGCTGCATGCCGCCCGAGAGTTGCCACGGAAATTTGTCTTCATAGCCGCCCAGCCCCACTTTTTGCAGCAAACGGCGAGCCCGCTCTTCAAACTCTTTGCGCTTGGTTTTGAACTGGCTGCGGTAGGGCTCGACGATCTCCAGCGGCAGCAGCACGTTGTCCACCGTGGTGCGCCAAGGCAACAGCGAGGGGGCCTGAAACGACATGCCGGAGATTTTGAGCGGCCCGCGCACGGGTTGGCCGTCAATCATGATGCGCCCGCGTGAGGGCATCTTCAAGCCCGTGGCCAGCTTCATGAAGGTGGACTTGCCGCAACCCGAGGGTCCGACGATGGCGATGAATTCGCCGGGTCGCACCTTCAGGTCAATGGCCTCAACCGCGAAGTTGTTTTGCGCCAGCAGCTCGTCGTTATAGGCCAGCCAGACGTCTTGGAAATCGACGAAAGCTGGCGCCTCGGGTGTCGCGCTCATCACTTGGCGCTCATCATTTGGCGGGAAGCACGTTCAGCTCAGCCTTGCTGGGCAAAAAGGCCCCGTTCCAGATGGCATCGGCGTTCACGCGGTTTTTGGTGTTGAAGGCGTCCGACACTTGCGAAGCCATCAGGGACAGGCGTGCCGGGTTGATCTGCCCAAAGCCTTCGGCGCGTGCGTTGGGGCTGTTGATGGCGGTGTCGATGGCCAGTTGGAGGCGGCGGGTTTCCAGCTCGACATTGATGATGCCGTCACGCGCTTTAACGTCGGCAATGGCGGCAGCCGGGTTGGCCATCACGGTTTTGGCGCCTTTGGCAAAGGCGGTCAAGAAGGCCTTCACCGCCGCCGGGTTTTCTTTGATGAGTTTGGGCGAGGCGATGATGACGTTGCCGTACAGTTTCACGCCGTGGCTGGCGTAGGGAAACACCACCACGTCCTCAACCTTGACGCCGCGCGCCTCCAGGTTGAGCAGCGAGGTGAAGGTGAAGCCGGTGATGGCGTCCACATCACCCCGGGCCAGCATGGTTTCGCGCAGGGGTGGGTCCATGGCCGTCCACTGCACGCCGCTGATGCCGTTGGCTTTGGCAAAGATGGGGAAAGCCTTGCGGCCTGCATCAAACACCGGCGCACCGAGCTTCTTGCCGGTCAGGTCAGCCGGTTTTTTAATGCCTGATTTTTTCAACACCATCACCGAGGCAGGCGTGTCGTTGTAAACCATCATCACTGCGACGGGCTTAGAAGGCGCGTCCGGGTTGTTGGCGTGAAATTCCATCAGTGCAGCCAGGTCAGCAAAGCCCATCTCATAAGCACCCGAGGCCACACGCGTGACCGTTCCGCCCGAGCCGTTGCCCGCGTCAATCATGACGTCCAGCTTGGCGTCTTTGAAGTAACCCTTGGCCGCAGGCGTGAGGAACAAAGCCGCAGGGCCTTCAAAGCGCCAGTCCAACTGGAACTTGATAGGGGTGACTTGCGCAAATGCCGAAGCGGCGCAAAGTGTGGTCACCAGGGCTGCGGTGGTTTTGAGAAAAAAACGCTTGCTCATGGGGGCTCCAGTTGAAATAGATGGGTGAGAAATTGGAACGGACTTGCTTGTAAAGTCAGCCTGAAGACAAGCACACTTCATACCAAGATTCTACCGAGCCCCGCATGAACAAATTATTCATTGGACTGAGCCTGAGCTTGAGCTTGGCCCTCAGCGCAGCCCTAGCGCACCCCCCCTTTCCCAGCAAGCCTCTTACCATGGTGGTGGGCTTTGCCCCCGGTGGCGGCACCGACATCGTGGCGCGCATCATTGCCCGGCACTTGGGTGAGCAGCTCGGCCAGGCTGTGATGGTGGACAACAAAACCGGGGCGGGCGGCAACATCGCCACCGACTTTGTGGCCCGTGCCGAGCCCGATGGCTACACCCTGCTTCTGGGCAGCGTGGGCTCGCTCACCGTGGCGCCGCACTTGGTGGCCAAGTTGCCGTATCGACCGCTGATCGATCTGGCCCCTGTGACCATGGCGGTGATGTTCCCCAATGTGTTGGTGGTCACACCCTCCTTCCCGGCCAAGACGCTGGCCGAGTACGTGAGACAAGCCAAGGATAAGCCCGGCACGGTGACACAAGCCTCGTCCGGCATCGGTGGCGCGGGCCACTTGGCGGGTGAGTTGCTGAAAATCCGCGCGGGCATTGACGCCATTCACGTCGCCTACAAAGGCGGTGGCCCGGGCATGCTGGCGGTGATGGGGGGCGAAGTTAACGCCTACTACGCCACACCGGCCTCAGCCGGACAGCAGATCAAAAACGGCAAAGTCCGCGCGCTGGCCACCACCGGCTTGAAGCGTGACCGCCTCTTGCCCGATGTACCCACCGTGGCCGAATCAGGCTACCCCGGCTATGAGGCCACCAACTGGTACGCCTACGTCGTGCCCGCCAAAACACCGGCTGCGGTGGTGACGCGGCTCAACCAAGCGCTGGTCAAAACGCTGAACAACCCCGAGGTGGTGGCCGCCCTGCACAAGCAAGGCCTGGACCCCAGCCCCAGCACCCCGGCAGAACTGGCCGCATTCATGCAGCGCGAGTACGACACCTGGGGCAAAGTGGTGAAGCAAGCGGGCATCAAGCCTGAGTAAAAATACGATCCATTTATCAAAAAGTTTTCCCGAATGAACGCAAGCACCGCAACAACGACCCTCCTGTCCGAAGCCGAGTTAACCGCCTTGGGCGTCAAAGCCTTTCAAGGACTGGGCCTGACGCAAGAAGACGCCCAAGACGTGTGCCGCGTCTTGGTCATGGCCGACCTGTTTGGCCTGTCCACCCACGGCATGAGCCGGGTCGAGTCCTATGGCGAGCGACTACTCGTCAAGGGCATCAACCCGCGCCCCAACATCACGGTGGAGCGCGTGGCCCCGGCCCTGGTCAAGGTCGATGGCGACAACGGCGTCGGCCCGGTGGTGGGCATGCGCAGCCTGCAAGCCGCCATGGACGTGGCGCGTGAGTGCGGCATTGGCATGGCGCTGGCACGTGGCAGCAACCACTTTGGGCCCATCTCGCCTTACTCGCTCATCGCCGCTGAGGCTGGTTTTGCCAGCATCATCGGCAGCAACGCCACCACCACCATCGCCCCCTGGGGCGGCACGGATGAGCGCCTGGGCAACAGCCCGCTGGGCTTTGGCGTGCCCAACCCGGGTGGCGCTCCTTTTTTGCTGGACATGGCCATGAGCGTGGTGGCACGCGCCAAGATACGCAGCGCCTTGAAGCGTGGCGAGTCCATCCCCGACACCTGGGCCACCGACCGCGCGGGCCTTGCCACGACCGACCCCAAACAAGCGCTCGACGGCTTCTTGTTGCCCATTGGGGGCCACAAAGGTTACGGCCTGGCTTTGGTGGTGGACATGTTGGCGGGTCTGTTGTCGGGCGCGGCCTACTTGAGCCATGTGAAGTCCTGGGTCGATGCGCCGGACGAGCCGCAAAACCTGGGCCACTTCTTCATCCTGATCGACACCAAGTTCCTCGGCTCTGGCGAATGGCTGGCCAGCCGCATGACCGACTTCGCCGCCATCCTGCACGGCAGCCCCGCCGCTGACCCCACCAAGCCGGTGATCGTGCCGGGTGAGATTGAGTTGGGCCGCATGGCCAAGCAGCGCCGCGACGGTATTCCCATCGATGCCGAGTTGCTGGCGCTGTTGAGAAAACACGCGGATTAAAGTATCTCTCATGCGTCAAAAACCACTTCTCACCGCCGCACTGTGCCTAGCTTGCATCAGCAGCGCCATCGCCCAAACCACTTCGACAGGCTCAGGACAGGCCTGGCCCAGCAAGCCCATCAAGGTCGTCGTGCCTTACCCGGCGGGTGGCGCTGCCGACATCACCGCCCGCGTGCTCGGACAAAAAATGGCCGAGAGCCTGGGCGTGGCCGTGGTGGTGGACAACAAACCCGGTGCCAACGGCATGATCGGCACTGACATCGTCGCCAAAGCTGCGCCCGATGGCTACACCCTGCTGCTGGACGCCAGCGGCCCGCTGGTCGTCAACCCCGCGCTGTACGCCAAAGTGCCCTATGACACCGAGCGCGACTTCATCCCCATCAGCCAAGCCACCAACTTCCAGTACGTGCTGGTCGTGCCTGCAAGCTCCCCCCTCAAAAGCGTGCCCGAGCTGGTGGCCGCCGCCAAAGCCAAACCCGGCAGCATGAGCTACGGCTCTACCGGCGTGGGTGGTGGAGGTCACTTGGCGGGTGAGATGCTGGGCCTGATGAGTGGCACCAAGGTGACGCACATCCCCTACAAAGGCAGCGCCCCGGCCATGGCTGATTTGCTGGGTGGGCAGTTGTCTTTCACCTTCGACCCCATGGTCACCGCGGTACCCCAGATTCGCGCGGGCAAGCTGCGCGCCTTTGCCGTGTCGGGCCCCAAACGCGCCAAGGCACTGCCCCAAGTGCCCACGATGGATGAGTTGGGCTACAAGGGTTTTTCGATCACGCAGTTTCAAGGCTTTCTCGCCCCTGCGAACACTGACCCGGCCATCATTGCCCGACTGCACCAAGAGGTGGTCAAGGCCATGAAGTCGCCCGACGTGGTGCAACGCCTGGAGACCGATGGCGGCAACGACCTCATCGCCAGTTCGCCCACTGAGTTTGCCGTGCAGATCAAGAGTGATTTGGCGATCTACCGCAAGCTGATCAAAGACGCCGATATCAAGCAGGAATGACCCCTATGTACCAAATGGATGTGTTGATTCAAGGCTTCCCCGGCAAGGCCGTGTGCCACGGCGGCTTGGGCTGGAGCACGGTCAGCCTGCTGCGTGGCGCGGGACGGGTGATCTTGGTGGACGTGGGCGCGTTCGGCGTGCGCCGTGAGCTGGCCAAGCAACTGCGTGAACGCGGGGTTGACGCGAGTGAGGTGACCGACGTGGTTCTGACCCACGCGCACTACGACCACGCCGTCAACTTCACACTTTTCCCGAATGCCACCGTATGGATCGGCGCGGACGAATTGAGCTGGGCAGCAAGCCAACCACCGGGCTTCAACCCGCTGCCCGAGTTGTATGTGCGCGAATTGAACGTCTCCCCACGGGTGCGGCGCATCGTGGGCGACGAAGAATTTTTGCCCGGCCTGCAAGCCATCCGCGCCCCCGGCCACACGCCGGGTCATTTGATTTTTCTGCTCACCGCCAATGAGGTGCCCGTTCTCTTCACCGGTGACGCGGCCAAGAACCGGGCCGAGCTGCTGAGCGGCGCGGTGGACGCAAGCGTTGACCACGCGCAAAGCGGCGAGTCGCTCAAAGTTATCTGGCGCACTTGGCGCGCCACACCCGGCACGGTGCTGGTGCCCGGCCATGACCTGAGCATGCGGCTGAACGCCGCAGGCCAGCCCGAGTACATCGGCGAGCGCCGCGCGGCCATTGCCGCCTGGTTTTCTGAGCGCATTGAAACCATGACCACAATTGACCTGAGCACCACACCATGACCACATCCCTCACCCCCACCTTCGCCCCCACCGGCACACTGCGCGCTTCCATCAATCTGGGCAACCCCATCTTGGCCAACAAAGACCCGGCCACGGGCCAGCCCTACGGCATCTCCATCGACCTGGCGCGCAACCTGGCCCAACGCTTGGGCGTCGAGGTGGAACTGGTGGTGTTTGACACCGCAGGCAAGTCGGTCGATGCGGTGAAAAACGAGCGCGCTGACGTGGGCTTCTTTGCCGTTGATCCTCTGCGCGGGGCAGAGATTTCTTTCACCCTGCCCTACGTCTTGATTGAAGGCTGCTACATGGTGCGCGAAGCCTCGCCCTTGCAACGCAATGAGGATGTCGATCAAGCGGGCGTGAACGTCACCGTAGGTGCAGGCAGCGCCTATGACCTGTACCTGACCCGTGAAATCAAGCACGCCAACATCGTGCGCGCCCTCAGTTCCCCCGCCGTGGTGGACACCTTCATCGCGCAGAACCTGGACGTGGCCGCAGGCGTTAAGCAACAGCTAGAGACCGACGCCAAACGTATCCCCGGCCTGCGCTTGCTGCCCGGCCGCTTCATGGAAATCCGCCAAGCCATGGGCACGCCCAAGAGCCGGGGCGAAGCGGCAGCGGACTACCTGCGCGCCTATGTGGAGGAAATGAAGGCCAGCGGCTTTGTGGCCGAGTCCATGAAGCGCCACGGCATTCAGGGGGCGACGGTGGCGGGGCCTGCTGCTTAAGCGCCAAGCGACCTGAGCGACACCCCCCTGCATTTGTGAATTTTCGCAAGCCTACGCCGAGGTTCACTTGCCTCAAGTTTGGGGCAAGGTAAACCGGACCAAGCAACCCGCGTCCAAGCCCCCCTCAGCAGCCATAGCGCCGCCGTGGCGCTCCACCAGCTTACGCGCCAAGGCCAAGCCCAGCCCCAGGCCGTCAAACTCGCTGGCGCTGTGCAAGCGTCGAAAGACACCAAACATTTGTTCATGCGCAGTCGCACTCAAGCGAAAGCCAACGCCGTTGTCTTTCACGAAAAGTGCGCAGTGACCTGTGTCTGGTTCGGCGTGCCACCCGATTTGGATGCGCGCCACATCCCGCGGGCGTGTGAACTTGATCGCGTTCGACAGCAAGTGCGTCCAGACCTCTTGCACCATGGCCGCGTCGCCTTGCAGAGCGGGGAAGTCATCGGCCACCTGCCATTCGATTTGCCGACCAGATGCCTCTTGGGCCAAGCCCGACCGAGCTTGCGCTATCAGGGTGGCTTGATTCAGCGCTACTTTTTTAGGGTTCACCCGGTCTAGTTGGGTCAAGGCCACCAAGCCCCCCATCTGCTGCCCCAGCAAACGGGCAGCCTCGGTGACCGTGTTCAGGTAATGGGAGGCGTCCGCCGTCATGTCCGCACCTAACTCCTCGCGCAACAGCCCGGTGTAGGCAGTAATGTGGCGCAGGTGCGCCCGCAGATCGTGCGATACGGCCTGGGCGAAGGCCTGCGCGCCCGCACGCGACTGGGCCAACTCGGCTTGCAGCTGCACCAGTGAAGCACCGTCAGAGGCCGACCCAAGGGTCAGCGGTGTTGAGGGCTCAAACATGCTCATGACCTGAGTTCGTGCTTACTGCTTTTTCGCCGGGCGTGCCCAGTTACTCAAGCTCACCTGCTTGGTGCGCGCTACGGTCAGTACGCCCGGGGCCGTGTCTTTGGTGATGGTGGAGCCGCCGCCCACCGTGCCGCCCGCGCCAATGGTGACGGGGGCGATCAACACGCAGTTGCTGCCGATGTGGACATCGCGCTCAATCACGGTCTTGTGCTTGTTGGCCCCGTCGTAATTGGCGGTGATGCTGCCCGCGCCAAAGTTGACGCGCTCGCCCAGCACCGAGTCGCCCACATAAGCCAAATGGTTAGCCTTGGCCCCATTGGCCAGCGTTGAATTTTTCACCTCGACAAAATTACCGATGTGCACCTGCTCGCCCAACTTGGCCCCCGGCCGTAAACGCGCAAACGGGCCCACCAGCGCCCCCGCGCCCACTACGATTTGATCTTTGGCGTTGCTGCTACCCCCGTCGATATGGGTGAAGGGGTGAATCACCGCACCGGCGTCGATGCGGGCATGGGCGATGATGCAATTGGCCCCAATCTTCACGCCCTCACCCAGCACTACCTCGCCTTCAAAAATGCAGTTGACGTCAATCTCTACGTCCTGCCCGCAGCTCAACTCGCCGCGCACATCAAAGCGCGCCGGATCGGCCAGACGCACGCCCTGCACCATCAAGGCGTCGGCGCGGCGCAACTGGTGCGCGCGCTCCAGCTCGGCCAGTTGCACCGGGCTGTTGATGCCGGCCACTTGCAGTGGGTCCTTGATTTTGTGCGCCACCACGAGCACGCCATCGGCTACCGCGAACTTGACCACGTCGGTCAGGTAGAACTCACCTTGCGCGTTCTTGTTGTCCAGCCGCGCCAGCCAAGGCTTAAGCAGTTTGGAGGGCACGGCCATGATGCCGCTGTACACCTCTTGAATGGCATGCTGGGCGGGCGTGGCGTCTTTGTGCTCGACGATGGCTTGTACACCGCCAGTGCTTGAGCGCACGATGCGACCATAGCCCGTGGGATCGGCAAAGTCGATGGTCAGCAGTGCGAGATGGCTGCCGTTGCAGGCCGTGATCAAGTCGCGCAAAGTGTCGGCCTGAGTCAGCGGCACATCGCCCGACAAGATCACCACCACGCCGTCATCGGGCAGCACGGGCACGGTCTGCTGCACCGCGTGGCCGGTGCCGAGTTGCGGCTCTTGACGCACAAACTCCAAGTCAAAGCCGCTTGATTCGTCCCTGGATTTTTTAAGCGCCGCTTCCACCTCGGCAGCACCGTGCCCGGTGATCACCACCACCCGGCGCGCCGCCAAGTCGCCCGCGCGATCCACCACGTGCTGCAACAAGGCTCGTCCGGCCAAACGGTGTAACACTTTAGGCAGCTTGCTTTTCATCCGTGTGCCCTTACCAGCGGCCATGATGACCACGTCCAGCGGAGCTTGTTTCAGTTGATTCATGTGGTTCCTCGTTGGGTTGAGGACAGAGCTGCGTTACGCTTGGGTCTGTCCGCACTATTTTTGATGCCTATTTGCATGCCTACTTCTGCCCGCCTTTCGACGACGCTGCTCCGCATTATCAGCGCACTTTTGCTTGTCACCCTGAGCGCTTGTAGCGCCATCAAACTGGGCTATAACAACGCGCCATCCATCCTCTATTGGTGGCTGGACGGCTACCTTGACTTCAACGATGCGCAGTCGCTCCAGGTGCGGGACGACTTGACCACCTTGCACGATTGGCACCGCAGTCAAGCCTTGCCCGCCTATGCCGATTCACTTATTAGAATGCAGCAACTTGTGCCGGGCAAAGTCAGTCCAGAACAACTCTGCACAGTCGCCACTGAGGTACGCTTCTATATGCATCAGATCGGCGTGAAAGCGGCCGAACCCTTGAGCCAACTCGCGCTCAGTCTGCGCCCATCACAATTCAAGTATTTGGCTCAACAATATGAGAAAAAGAATAAAAAATGGCGTGAAGAGTGGCTGAATTTGACGCCGGATGAACTGACTGAACATAGGCTTAAGTTGGCAGTGGATCGTGCACAAAATCTCTATGGTCGCTTACAAGAACCGCAGCGTCAGTTGTTGCGCCAGAGCATCGCCAACTCCCCGTTTGATGCCCATCTCAGCTACCGTGAGATCCAACGCCGCCAGCAAGACATCTTGCTCACTTTGGCAGAACATGGCAACAACGCTCACCGCCCCGTCCACGTCAAAGCCGAAGTGCTCGCCCTGATCGAACGCAGCCTGAACTCCCCTGACACCGCCTACCGCAAGCAGCAAGATCGCTTAATCGCGGAAGGCTGTCAGACCTTGTCCAAGCTACACAACAGCGTCACCCACGCACAACGAACCAAGGCGATGGAGATGCTGAAAGATTACGCGGCCGATGCGCGGATATTGACGGCTCAAAGGCCGTCATGACTGGCGCCTGTGCGCACAAACTGGCCGTGCACACAAACAAAAACGCCCACATGAAGTGGGCGTTGACTGTAGCGGGATACCGCCATTGTGTTGGTTGCGCGAGAAGGATTTGAACCTCCGACCTTTGGGTTATGAGCCCAACGAGCTACCAAGCTGCTCCATCGCGCGGTAAGGTTTAATTATACCATCAATTCGTAGTTTCTGCAGGCGCATCAGCTTCAGTGGTGACGGGACGGTCAACCAATTCAACCAACGCCATGGGCGCATTGTCCCCCACGCGGAAACCCATTTTCAGAATGCGGGTGTAACCACCAGGACGTGCGTTGAAACGTGGGCCCAAGTCGTTGAACAACTTGGTCACGCTATCGCGATCACGCAAGCGGTCAAAGGCCAAGCGGCGATTGGCCACGGTGGCTTCTTTGGCCAACGTGATCATGGGCTCGACAACGCGGCGCAGTTCTTTAGCTTTAGGCAGTGTGGTTTTGATGACTTCATGCTCGATGAGCGAGTTCATCATGTTGCGCAACATAGCAAGGCGGTGCGAGCTGGTGCGATTGAGTTTACGTAATCCGTGTCCGTGGCGCATGGTGATTTCCTTAATTTATAAAACAAGCAGCCGTGTTAGGTACTGCCCGTGGCGCTCAGCCCTTAATCCCTTTGAATTTCAGGCTGATGAAATTTAACGTTTTTCCAACGTGGCGGGCGGCCAGCTTTCGAGCTTCATGCCCAAAGTCAAACCACGAGAAGCCAAAACTTCTTTGATTTCGTTGAGTGACTTGCGACCCAGGTTAGGGGTCTTGAGCAACTCGTTTTCGGTGCGCTGAATGAGGTCACCGATGTAGTAGATGTTTTCGGCTTTCAGACAGTTGGCGGAGCGAACCGTCAACTCCAGCTCATCGACCGGGCGCAGCAAGATCGGATCGAACTGGCTGCTGCCACGGCTGGCCGGGGCTTCAAATGCAGCCAACTCGCTGCCTTCCAACTGTGCGAACACAGCCAGTTGCTCAACCAAAATTTTAGCCGAGGCACGGACTGCATCTTCAGCGCTGATCGCACCGTTGGTTTCAATTTCAACCAGGAGCTTGTCCAAATCGGTACGCTGTTCAACACGTGCGCTTTCAACCGTGTAGCTGACTCGCTTGACCGGTGAGAAAGAAGCATCAAGCACGATGCGGCCAATCGACTTGCTGGGCTCATCGCCATAGCGGCGCATAGAACCGGGCACATAACCACGGCCTTTTTCAACCTTGATTTGCATGTCCAGCTTGCCACCTGTTGACAGGTGGGCAATGACATGCTCAGGATTGATGATGTCCACATCATGCGGTGTTTGGATGTCAGCGGCAGTGATGACGCCTTCGCCATCTTTGCGCAGACTCAGGGTCACTTCATCGCGGTTGTGCAGTTTAAACACCACACCTTTGAGGTTGAGCAAAATGTTGACGACATCTTCTTGAACGCCGTCAATCGATGAGTACTCGTGCAAAACGCCAGCAATCGTCACTTCCGTGGCGGCGTAGCCGGGCATGGAGGACAACAAAACGCGGCGCAGGGCATTACCCAGCGTATGACCATAGCCACGCTCAAAAGGCTCTAAGGCCACCTTGGCGCGGTTCAGCCCAAGTTGTTCTACGTTGATTGCTTTGGGTTTAAGCAGACTGGTTTGCATGCAGACTTCCTGTCAATACCCCCGGTTCGTTACACCGGTAAGGCTGGTGAAGCACCTACGCCGCGGTGGTCCGCGGCGTAGGGACGAGAAATGATTATCGATTAACGCGAGTACAACTCAACGATCAACGATTCATTGATGTCAGCGGCGAATTCGTCGCGATCAGGCACTTTCTTGAAAGTACCTTCTGCCTTGTCAAGATTGACCTCAACCCAGGCAGGCATGCCCACTTGCTGAGCCAACTGCAAGGCTTCAACAATACGGTTTTGTTTCTTGGATTTTTCGCGAACCGACACCACATCACCCACCTTAACCAGGTAAGAAGGGATGTTGACGGACTGGCCGTTCACGGTCATGGCTTTGTGCGACACCAACTGGCGTGCCTCAGCGCGCGTGGAGCCGAAGCCCATGCGGTACACAACGTTGTCCAGACGAGACTCCAAGAGGAACAACAGGTTCGCGCCGGTATTGCCCTTGCGACGATCTGCTTCTTCGAAGTAGCGGCGGAACTGACGCTCCAAAATGCCATACATGCGCTTAACTTTTTGTTTTTCGCGGAGTTGCAGACCGAAGTCAGATGTGCGCTGACCTGAAGTACGACCATGCTGGCCGGGCTTAGAATCAAATTTAGCCTTGTCACCGATAGCGCGACGTGCGCTCTTCAGAAACAGATCCGTGCCTTCACGGCGAGAGAGTTTGGCCTTGGGGCCGAGATAGCGTGCCACGTGAACTTCCTTTACATGTCATCTACCGCAAAAATGCGGGAGCCACCCGAGCGATCAGGTGGCGGTGGGCTTACAACTTAAAGCTACGAAATGTAGCCAACGATCAGATACGGCGACGCTTTTGGGGGCGGCAACCGTTATGAGGCATGGGGGTTACATCGGAGATCAGATTGATACGGATTCCGAGCGCAGCCAAGGCGCGAACCGAAGATTCACGGCCAGGGCCGGGACCTTTGATTTCGACATCAAGGTTTTTGATGCCTTGTTCAACAGCAGCACGGCCAGCAACTTCGGAAGCAACCTGAGCTGCAAACGGTGTTGATTTACGTGAGCCTTTGAAACCCTGACCACCAGACGACGCCCATGACAAAGCATTGCCTTGGCGATCGGTGATGGTGATGATGGTGTTGTTAAACGATGCGTGCACGTGTGCAACGCCATCGGCAACGTTCTTGCGAACTTTTTTGCGCACTCGTTGCGCGGCATTATTGGCGGGTGATTTAGCCATGGTGTTCCTTCAATGCCGGTTATTTTTTCAGTGACTGAGCGGCTTTACGCGGCCCTTTACGGGTACGCGCATTGGTGCGCGTACGCTGACCGCGCATGGGCAAGCCACGGCGATGACGGAATCCACGGTAGCAACCGATGTCCATCAAACGCTTGATGTTCATGGTTGTCTCACGGCGCAGATCACCCTCAATGGTGAGTTCTGCGATGTGGTCGCGAATTTTTTCCAGATCGCCGTCGGTGAGGTCTTTGATCTTTTTGGAATACGCGATGTCACAGGATTCGCAAATTTTGCGAGCCCGAGTGCGCCCAAT
>CANCDA010000048.1 GCA_947374705.1 Comamonadaceae bacterium
AGAGCATTGATTCTCAACAAGCAAGCCCCCAGTTTGAATATCCGCCATCACCAGTTGCCCCCCACGCCCGCACCTGCCCTGGGCTTGATGGTGGCGCGGCAAACCGGGTTTTACTGGGGTACGACAGGTCACAGCAGCGAGCCGGCCACGGTGTCGGCCATTGGCCCCGGTGCTGCGCTGTTCAAGGGCTACCAGGACAATACCGATTTCGCGCGAAACCTGCGCCGATTATTAGATGCTAAGCCTAAATCCACCACGACGCGCTAAGCTCACAAACAACCCGATTTTTACTTGTCACCATGCACTACGCTGACCGCCTGAACAACGTCGAAACTTCCGCCATCCGCGAACTTTTCAAACTGCTGGGCAAGCCCGGCATCATCAGCTTTGCCGGAGGCTTCCCCGACAGCGCCATGTTTGACGTGGACGGCATCCAAGAAGCCGTTAACAAAGCCTTAACCGACGAGCCCGGCGGCGCACTGCAATACGGCGCGACCGAGGGCTACAACCCGCTGCGTGAGCAGCTCGCCGCCTTTATGGGCGACCGGGGTGATGGTTGCCGTGAGAACAGCGTCAGCGTCGCACCCGACGGTCTGATCGTCACCACGGGTAGCCAACAAGCGCTGGATTTGATCGGCAAAACGCTCATCAACCCCGGCGACAAAGTCATCGTCGAAGCGCCCACCTTCTTGGCCACCATCCAGTGCTTTCGCCTCTACGGTGCGCAGGTCATTGGCGCGCCGATTGACGAGCATGGTGTCAAGACGGACGAGCTGGAAAAGCTGATCGCCGAGCACAAGCCCAAGTTCGTTTACCTGATCCCCACTTTTGGCAACCCGAGTGGGGCAACGCTTAGCCTGGAGCGGCGCAAAAAGGTGCTGGAGTTGGCGGTGAAATACCAAACCCCGGTAGTGGAAGACGACCCCTATGGCGACCTGTACTTTGGGGCAGCGCCGCCACCCAGCATCTTGGCCCTGAGCGAGCAAGTCCCCGGCAGCCGCGACTGGCTGGTGCACTGCGGCAGTTTGAGCAAGGTCTTGAGCCCTGGCCTGCGCGTGGGCTGGATGATTGCACCGCCCGAGCTGCTGGCTCGCGCTACCATGTGCAAACAGTTCAGCGATGCGCACACCAGCACCTTCGCCCAGGCCACCGCCGCCCAATACCTCAAAGCTGGCCGCATGCCCGCCACGCTGGCCAAAGTGCGGAATGTGTACGGCGAGCGCGCCCGAGTGATGGGCGAGTGCCTCAAGCGCGAACTCGGCGACGCCATCAGCTTCACCCAACCCGGCGGCGGCCTGTTTTTCTGGGCGCGCCTGACTGGCGCGAACGGCAAGTTGCAAGACGCTGGTGAATTGGCCAAACGCGCGATTGAACAAGGCGTGGCCTTTGTACCTGGTGCGCCGTTTTTTGCCCATGCCCCTGATTTGGCGACCTTGCGCCTGAGCTTTGCCACAGCGGATGTGACAAAGATTGTGGAGGGGGTGGGGCGGCTGGGTCGGGCCTTGTAGTGGTTCAAACCCGGCTGCTCTTCATGGTTTTTGGCTTAAGAACAGCAGAGAAACAACAGTTCGCCCATCAAAATTGATAGCAAACTTGACAAGTAGTTTGAACTGTCCAATTATGGGCTTCCAAGAGTCTAAATGAGCAAAAATCTATGCTAACCAGCAAGTATTTGATTGAAAAAACGGGCATTTCCAGGGCAACCCTGAATAGCTACATCAAGCTGGGCATCGTGTCCAAGCCGGTGGTAAGTCATCAAGGTTTCCTTGCCAAGGGCGCATTGCAGGTAGGCGACTTTCCAGTTGATACCTTGGCGCGTATCGAAACCATCGAACAACTCAAGCAAGCTGGTTACAGCATTTCCGAGATATGTGATCAACTGTTGAATGAGGTCGCTGAGGCATCGGTTGGCGACAAAACTCAGAGAGCTGCTCCAACGCGCCCTCGCTCCACAGGCGCTCATCCGGTGGTGCTCCAATCAAATGACCTCAGTGGGGGAGATCAGGATGGCCCTCGTGTGACGATTGAGGATTTGCCACACCCGGCGTACATGATCAATCACAACTTCGAGCTGATATGGGTCAATCCCCAGGCTCGGCATCGTTTGTTTGCAGATGCCGAGTTGCCCTCCAATAGCGAAAGCAGAAACTTGTTACGTTTACTGCCTTCCGATGGCGAGGACTGGAACAGTCTCTTGCGCTTTCACGTCGCCTTGGCCAAAGGTCGTTTGAGTGCCGATAACTTTAGCGCGGCTTGCAGAGGACTTGATCAAGTTGCTTTTGCAAAAATGCAAGAGATTTATGCGGATGTCATTGCAGAAGCAGTTACACCCGTTTTGGCGGCCCCCGTGAGCCTGCTTGATGACGCCCGTATCCCAACGCAGCACACCGCCTACGCCTCCTATTTTCGTGAAGGCATGTTGATCGTTTTGCAGCCTGAAACGGATGTGAGTGATGCGATTGTGGGCGTACTGTCCAGGCGAGATGAATTGATCCGTAGTCTGCTGCGCCGAAAACTGCCGGTGTTGACTGATCTGGCGGTCATGGTTGCAGATTTGCAAGGCTCAGTGACCATTTGTTCAGAGCTCCCGCCAGAGGAATATTTTGAGTTGATTAACGAGATTTGGACCACGATGGTCCCCATCTACCGCAACTACCATGCGACCTGCGGCAAACACGTGGGTGACGGCATGGTTTACTACTTTTTCCCTCAGCCAGACAGCAACTACATGGCCAACGCTTTGGCGTGCGCCCAAGAAGTTCGTATGGCGATGCAGAAGCTGTCCAAAGCTTGGCAGATCCGGAAAAACTGGTTCAACGAGCTTTATCTCAACACGGGAATTACAGAGGGGCAGGAGTGGTTAGGCACTTACCAATCATCCACTGGGGTTGAATTTGTGGTCTTGGGCGACACCATCAATCAAGCCTCACGTGTTTCTGATGTGGCTCGCAATGGCAGTATTTGGGCCAGTAAAAATCTGATCGGAAAAATGCAAGCCAAAGACCGTGAACGCGTCAATTTCGGTGTGCGTCGTCGTTCACCCGATGGTCGTGAGCATTTTGTGACTTCCAGTTTTTCTTTGGTTTCCTCACTGCTAGAACAAGATGGAACCCGTTTGGAAAAAATGAAGGACATCGCCACATTGGCCATCACGGAGATTGTTGGAATCAGTCCCGCTCCAAAATAAGAAATTTCCCATGCTGACACTTTGCGGCTTTCCCGTTTCCAACTATTACAACAAGGTCAAACTCGCGCTGCTCGAAAAGGGCGTCGTTTTTGCTGAGGAGCACGCCAGCGCGCGAACCAAAGATGAGGCGATGCTGGAGGCCTCGCCGCTGGGCAAGATTCCATTTCTACGCACTCCACACGGCGTGGTGTGTGAGAGCCAGGCCATCTTGGAGTACATCGACGCGGCCTATCCGCAGCCCGCTCTCATGCCTGCGGACCCCTTTGCTGCGGCTAAAGTGCGCGAGTTGACGACTTTCATCGACTGGCATCTGGAGATCGTGGCACGCCAACTCTATGGCCATGCCTTTTTTGGCGGGGCGGTGTTGCATGAAAACTATTTGGCCCGCATTCGCAAGCAGCTAGAAACCAATATTGCGGCCTTCAAACGCTTGGCCAAATTCTCGCCTTATGTTGCGGGCGAGACCTTCACCCAGGCTGATTGCGCTGCCTTTGCCAGCTTGCCTCTGGTCGGCATGGCCAGCAAAGCATCGTTTGGAGAAGATCTATTGCTGGCGGGTGGGGTGGATTACAAACCCTACATCAAGCTGGTGAGCGAGCGTGCCTCGGCACAAAAAGTAGTGGCGGATCGCAAAGCTGCACAGAGCACGCCTTCGTGAGTGAAAAAGCAATCACCACCGACACCTACAAACTTTTTCCGTCACCACGCAATGTGCATCGGGAAATTTTTTCAAATGAGGTGTTTGTGCCGTATCCCTATGCGCTGATTGACCTGCCCAACTTCTACCTCAAAGGCCGGGCCAGTTTGTTTGCGGCTTGCCGTCTGGCTGATATGAAGATGGGGCAGTTGGTGACGTGTGAACTAGAGGCCGATGCGGTCAAATTCAAGCGTGAGTTTGCACCCGACTGAACACACATCAAGGTGCGCGGTGCAGGCGTGGTGCTGACAGCAGTGCCAAGTTGTCGTCCAGTGCTTCGTCCACCTGCCGCCAGCGGCCATTCAGCTTGGCGAGCGTGACTGCCGTTTGAAGCGCTTGCAGGTCTTTAACGGTAGGGGCGACCTTGATTTGCGCAATGGCTGCCGCCGTGTTGCCAGACTTCAGCAGTGCCAGCACCTTGCCCGCCCATTCATTTGTTTTTTTCATGTGATTCTTTTAAACAAGACCGAACCAACCCAAGGCAGCACCTGCAGCCAACAACCACAGCAGGTGCACTTGGGTTCGCCAGACGATGAGTGTGGCAACAAAAGTGGTCAGCCACAAAGGCCAGTCTTGAGCCGGGCTGCCATGGGCGCTGGCCAAAATCCAGCCCGTGGCAATGAGCAAAGCGATCACGATAGGTGCCATGCCTTGCTTGAAAGCGCGCACAGTCCGTCGGTTGCGGTTTTCATGGCTCCAGCGCGCAGTCATGTAGGTGAGGGTGGAGCTGGGCAACATGAGCCCCAGCATGGTGATCAGCAGGCCTAACACGGCGTACATCAGGCTACCCGCATTGAGGCCAACGTTCCATCCCATCAGGGCGACAAAAAGCACGTTGGGGCCGGGTGCCGATTGAGCCAGGGCAATGGATTCATTAAACTGCCTGTCGCTCAGCCACCCGTGTTGATCCACCAAAAAACGGTGCATGTCCGGGGCTGTAGAGATCGCACCACCAAAGGCCAGCAGTGACAGGGTCATGTAATGCGTGAACAGCTGGAACCACTCGCTCCAGCCCAATTGCAGAGTGGCGGCGCCCATCACTCAGACAACTTTCGGTAAGTCAAATAATAGGCCAACGGGCCCAGACCCAAAAGCAGGTACACCAGCGGCCAGCGCATCAACGCGATGGCTGAAAAACTGGCAATGCCAAGGACGAGACAGGCCAGACGACCCATGGGGTTTTTAAACTGCGATGGAATCATCTTGATACCGCTGGCCACGATCATCCCGGCGGCCACCGCACCCATGCCGCGCAGCGCACCCACCACGCCCGGGTGGCTGGAGAATTGGGCATAGACCAGCGCCAACAGGAGCAGCAACAACAAGGGCACGACCAGCATGCCCGCAATGGAGGCCAGCACGCCGCGCAGGCCAAAGTAGCGTCCGCCCAGCATGATGCACAGGTTGATGATGTTGGGGCCGGGCATGATCTGCGCCACCGCCCACTCTTCCACGAACTCGGCATTCGTCATCCAGCGTTTTTTCTCAACCAACTCGCGCTGCGCCACGGTAAGAACACCGCCAAAGCCTTGCAAGGCCATCACGGTGAACGTGACAAACAGGTCTTTGAGTGACTGGGGGTGTTGGCGTGCCGCATCGCTGTTTTTTTCCATGTGCTCATTATCGCTAATTGATTTTGACGCTGACGTACCGCAGGATTTGACCGTCAATTGAACTTCTCTTCTAAGGCCACGCCCAGACCTAGTCGAAGCGCTGCGCGAGCCAAGCTCCCGCTATGGCACCGAGGCACTGGGCCAACAAAAACCCAGGCGCACTGGCCGGTGCAATCCCCGCGAAGCTGTCGCTCAACAAACGCCCCAGCACCGCAGCCGGGTTTGCAAACGAGGTGCTGGCCGTGAACCAGTAGGCTGCGCCAATGTAGCAAGCCACCAAGGTGCTGGCCTTGCCGGGTGGGGCCCGTAAGATCACAAAAATCAGCCCGCCCGTGGCCACACTTTCCGCGATCCACTGGCCCAGGCCCCCGCGCAGTTTTTGACTGGTTTGCAGCAGTTCTAAATCAAACATGGCGTGTGCCAGCCAAGTGCCTATGGCTGCACCCAGCAACTGAGATGCTATTAAAAATGCAGTCTTTCGCGCCTTATTTTTAAGGTCTGCAGCTCGCTTTGACCCTGAAAACAAATCAACCAAGGTCACCAAGGGGTTGAAATGTGCCCCACTGATTGGGCCAAAGACTTCAATCAGCACGTAGAGAGCAAACACCGTGGCCAGTGTGTTTGCCAGCAGTGCAACGGCGATGTTGCCACCCGCCAAGCGCTCGGCCATGATGCCCGAGCCCACCACCGCACACAGCAGCGCCGCCGTGCCTGCGAACTCGGCCGCGAGTTTTTGTTTGAAGCTGGGCGTCTTTAAAGAGGATGTCCTTGCGTTCATGTGTTCGCCAAGCTGCGTGCGCTGCTCTCCAGTGCAGTCTGATTCAAACGCGCATCCGTCAGATTGACCAACAAGCTCAGACGGTGCCGGATGGCTTGCAGGGTTTGCCGAAAAGCGGCCAGTTTTTCTTCTTCTGTACCGTCCAATGCAGACGGATCGGCATAGCCCCAATGCGCCGTGGCAGGGTGTCCCGGCCAGTAGGGGCAGACCTCACCCGCAGCGTTGTCGCAGACCCTGATGATGAGGTCCATTTGCGGTGCCTCAGCACCCGCAAATTCATCCCAACTCTTGCTGTACAAGCCATCGGTCGCAACCCCCGCAGCTCGCAAGACCTGCAAACCCAGAGGGTTGGGTTGTTGATTGTCCCGAGGGCTGCTGCCCGCTGAAAAAGCCTTGAAGCGGCCTTGCCCGAGGTGATTGAGCAGGGCCTCAGCCAGGATGCTGCGCGCCGAGTTGTGGGTGCATAAGAAAAGCACGTTGAGCGGTTTATTTGGAGTGGTCATGGTTTTGAACAGTGAATGATTCCAACCCTGTAGCGTACCCAATGTATGTGTCATTCAAGTGACACAAAACTGCCATCAGCGTGTCACGCTGGCCTTTCACACTCCCCTCATCACTAAAGCAAAAGGGGTACACCATGGGACAAGGATACGGTAGAGATTTTGAATCGAATGAGGGCGTGAACGTCAGCAATCAACCGGGCATTCATGCGCTGGACATCACGCGTCGTCACGTGTTGAAGTGTAGCGGTGCAGCCATAGCCATGCTGATGGGCTCGCATGCTCTGGGGGTCAGTACGGCCAGCGGTAAGCCTTTGAGCTTCACGTCCGTGCCTGTTTCGACATCTGACACTCTGGTGGTGCCAGCTGAGTATGTTGCGGAGGTTCTTTACCGTTGGGGTGACTCGGTGGGCTCGGCCGAGGGCGCGCCCCTGTTCAAACAAGATGGCTCTAATACTTGGGAAGAGCAAACCCTTCAAGCTGGCATGCACCACGACGGCATGTCCTTCTTCCCGATTGATGGCAACCCCCGCCACGGCCTATTGGCCATCAACCATGAGTACACCGATGACGGCTTGCTGCATGCAGACGGCATGGCCAATTGGTCGGCTAATAAGGTGCGTAAGTCCCAGGCTGCGCACGGGGTGAGCGTGATTGAAATCATTGAACGCCAGGGGCAGTGGCACGTCATGCCAGGCTCACGCTATGCGCGACGCATGACCGCCAACACCCCTATGGTCTTGAGTGGGCCAGCCAGCGGCCACGAGCTACTTAAAACAGCCGCTGACCCCACGGGTACACGGGTACTGGGCACCTTGAACAACTGCGCTGCCGGGGACACCCCTTGGGGTTCTTTTCTGACCTGCGAAGAGAATTGGAACGGTTACTTCTCGGCCTCTGAGCAACCCACTGCATCCGACAAGCGCTATGGCCTTCGCCCCAAAGGCTGGGGCTACCGCTGGCATGAGCATGACGAGCGCTTTGACGCCGCCAAGCACCCGCATGAACCGTATCGGTTTGGTTGGGTGGTTGAAATCGATCCCATGGATCCGATGCAAACACCCATCAAGCGCACAGCTTTGGGCCGCATCAAACACGAAGGTGCAACCACCACGCTCACCAAAGATGGTCGAGTCGTTGTTTACATGGGTGATGACGAACGGTTCGAATACATCTACAAGTTCGTCTCGCGCGACAAGGTGCATCCTGGTGGCTATGCCGCTAACAAGACATTGCTGGATCACGGCACGTTGTACGTGGCTCGCTTTGAAGCCAATGGACATGGACGCTGGCTGGCGTTGGTGCACGGTGAAAACGGACTGACGGCTGACAAGGGCTTTGCCACACAAGCTGATGTCTTGATCCACACGCGCCAAGCCGCTGACGTGGCGGGGGCCACGCCGATGGATCGCCCAGAATGGATGGCCGTGCACCCGCACACCGGCGAGGTGTTTGCCACGCTGACCAATAACAGCCAGCGTGGTCAGCAAGGACGTGCGGTGGATGAGGCCAATCCCCGGGCCGACAACATCATGGGCCACATCATTCGCTGGCGCGAGGGTGCCGCAAAGGGCAGCGACGCAACTGCAACAGAATTTCGCTGGATGCAGTTCGCGCTGGCCGGTGACCCGAATGCCGAGCAGCCTGCGCACCGGGGCAACATTAAAGGCGACATGTACGGCAGCCCCGATGGTTTGACCTTTGATGCCGGTGGATTGTTGTGGATACAGACCGACGTTTCAACCTCGGCCATGCACCAAGGGGCGTACAAAAACATGGGCAACAACATGATGTTGTGTGCTGACCCGTTCTCTGGTGAGACCAAGCGATTTTTGACGGGGCCCAAGGGTTGCGAGATCACGGGCATCGCGTTCACGTCAGACCGGCGCACGGTCTTCATCAACATTCAGCACCCGGGAGAGACCGCCAGTGAACGAAGCGACCCGGCTGCCCCTCAGGCCGTCAGCCATTGGCCTGATGGCCCGAAGGGCGGACGCCCCCGCTCAGCCACCGTGGCCATTCGTCGTCGTGACGGCGGCATGGTGGGCACGTGAACACCATTTGAAATACAAAGAACCGCATACCAAACCAAGAAGGAGTGCACATGAACGAACTTCCCAATCCAACCTATCCGCTGTCACCTATTGCCCTTCCCAGGGGGTCACTTCACCGATCTGAAAGCCCAGTGGCTCAAGCGCCCCACGGCGGCATTGTGGTGTCGTGGGCAAAGCATCTGGACGAAGTGCGCGAGGCGCAACGCTTGAGGCACCAAGTTTTTGCCGTCGAAATGGGCGCGCGCTTGGCAAACACCTTGCCCGGCCATGACGTCGATTTATTTGACGACTACTGTGAGCACCTTTTAGTGCGTGACGCCAGCACCCAGGAAGTGATAGGCACTTACCGCGTACTCACGCCCACACAAGCCCAACGTGCGGGAAGCACTTACAGTGATATCGAATTCGACCTCGTTCGCCTGCGCGCTGTACGCGAGCGCATGGTTGAAGTGGGTCGAAGCTGCGTACACCCAGCACATCGACAGGGTGCAGTGATCCTGGCCTTGATGGGCGGTGTGATTGAGTTCACCCACCGCAACCAGTTTGACACGCTGATCGGCTGCGCCAGCATCCCCTTGTCAAACAATGGTGTGGTGAGTGGGGATGAGGCTAGCAGCATCTGGCACCAACTCAAGCAGACCCACCTCGCACCCATTGAGTACCACGTTCGGCCTCGCTTGCCCTTGGCCATTGACCAATGGGATAGCACGCTGGATGTCAAGCCGCCTGCTCTGATCAAGGGCTATCTGCGCCTGGGCGCCCAGGTGATGGGTGCACCGGCCTGGGATCCAGATTTCAACTCGGCCGATCTGCCCATATTGCTACGCCTGTCGGACATGCCAGCCCGTTATCGCAAACATTTCTTGGAGTGCTGATGCGAGCGGCTCTTGGCGCAATGGAGTCCTGGACGCAAGGTTTTCAGTCTGATGGTGCAGAGTATGAAGACGAGCATCCCGCCGGGAACAAGCGATACCGCACCATTTTCATTTCTGATGTGCATCTGGGAACACCGGGTTGCCAGGCGGAACCTTTGCTGGAATTTCTCCGCACGCACCCGAGCGACTATTTGTACCTGGTCGGCGACATCATCGACGGCTGGCAACTGCGCCGACGTTGGTACTGGCCGCAAGCCCACAACGACGTGGTGCAAAAGCTTCTGCGCCGGGCGCGCAAAGGGTGCAAGGTGATTTTTGTCCCCGGCAACCACGATGAATTCGCGCGTGGCTTCATAGGACATCAGTTTGGGGGCATCGACGTGGTTGACGATGCGGTTCACGTCCTGGCCGATGGACGCCGTCTGTGGGTGACCCATGGCGACTATTTTGATGGCGTCATTCAATGCGCCAAATGGCTGGCATTCGTGGGCGACAACTTGTATGAGTTCACGCTCAAGTTAAACCGCCACCTGAACTACCTGCGCGCCCGTTTGGGGTTGCCATATTGGTCGCTTTCGGGCTACCTTAAAAACAAAGTCAAAAAAGCTTTGAATTTCATCACTGACTTCGAGGTGGCCGTGGCCAATGAAGCTCGTAAACGGGGTCACCAAGGTGTGGTCTGCGGTCATATTCACCGCGCCGAGATGAGGGACATCAACGGCATCTTGTACTGCAACGATGGCGATTGGGTCGAGAGTCGCAGCGCGCTCATCGAGCACCTTGATGGGCGATTGGAACTCTTTGAATGGACCGTGGCCCATGAGGTCAGAGAGACAGCTCAAAATGCCACGGTAGCCACGGCATGAAGATCGCATTGATCACGGATGCCTGGCAACCCCAAGTCAATGGCGTGGTCACCACCCTGGTGGAGCTGGTGCGTGAAATTGAACTTGCAGGACATCAGGTTGAAGTCATCCACCCCGGCTTGTTCAAGACGAAGGCTTGCCCTGGCTACGACGGCATTGACCTGGCCGTGCGGCCGAAAAATCAGATGCGAGAGTTGCTTGACGCCTCGCATGCTCAGGCCATACACATCGCCACCGAAGGCCCATTGGGGTGGGCCGCGCGTGGCTACTGTCTTAAACGGGGTCTGGCCTTCACCACGGCATTCCACACCAAATTCCCGGAAATTTTGAACGCAGCGCTGAAAGTCCCGCTGTCTTGGGGCTACGCCGTATTCCGACATTTTCATAAACCATCATCCGGCGTGATGGTGCCCACGCAGGGCGTGCTGCGCATGCTTGAGAAACGGGGTTTCAAAAACTTGCGCCGATGGACGCATGGCGTGGATTTGAATTTATTTTCGTTCAGTGAAACCTGTGGTGATCATCAGGCTTTAACAAGCTTGGAGCGCCCGGTGTCCTTGTTTGTCGGACGCGTGTCTTACGAGAAAAACATCGAAGCCTTCTTGCAGTTGGATATTCCGGGCAGCAAGGTCGTGTGTGGTGTCGGCCCCTTGGAAGCCAGCCTCAAGCCTCGCTATCCGCAGGTTTGCTGGTTGGGAGTTTTGCCGCGTGATGAGCTTGCGCAGGTGTATGCGGCGGCTGATGTGTTTGTCATGCCCAGTAAGTCAGAGACGTTCGGCCTGGTCATGCTTGAAGCCATGGCTACCGGCACCCCGGTTGCAGCCTATCCGGTTGATGGGCCACTGGAGGTGCTGGGCTCAGAAGATCAGCAGTTTCACGGCGGCGCCCTGGATGACAAGCTTCACCAAGCGTGGTGCCGTGCTGCGAAGGTGTCGCGCCATGAGGCGCGCGCCAGGTCTGAATGCTTTAGCTGGAGTCACGCCAGCAACTTGTTCTTGGAATATCTGGTGCCAGCGCACCCGATGTCCCAGAGCGCCGTCAGACCTTAACGCACGCACTCTTTCCATCAGATAGCTTGCACTGAATCACAGCCACCCCTGTGGTGGTGTATTCAGTGAGCAGCCAATCGCTCTTGGCCCCTGATCCCACGCGGTCCAGCGTGGCAAAACCGTAGTCAGACCGTGACGCATAGTCGGCGATGACCGCATTTTTGATGGCCACTGAACCTACAGGCACATCATTGGGTGCAAAACCCTCGTTGGCTGATCCCGAGTTACCCATGACCAGAGAGACGGGGTGATCGCTCTGGAAGCTGATGGCCTGGAACAAATGCACATGACCATGCATGGCCACGCTCACACCGGTGGGGAATAAACGTTGCGGGTAGAGCGCGCTAAACACCGATGCGAGGCCCGCATTGCCACCCGATTTGGTTTGATCGGCACGGGCAGTGGGTGCAAAGGCCAGCAAGGGGTGATGGCTCAGAAAAAAACTGTTTGTCTTTAGGGGTGTCAAGGCTTCAACTTTTTTAAGTTGCGTTAAATACTTCGCATAAGCAGGGGCAGTCTGTGAAAAGGGCTTGCCACTGGTTTTGGATGAGTCAAAAACGACAAGCTGGGTGTCGTTGGCAATGGGTACGGCATAGGGATCGGTGTAGTCGGCGTCGGCATCATTTTTAGGGTCGTTGCACGAGCGCGCTTCGCTCCAGGCTTGTGCATCAAAAAACCGGACCCAGCCCTGACCGGCACGGAAACAAGACTCATGGTTGCCGCGAACAAAGACCCACGGTGCCGCAGCTAACAAAGGACGGGCCGGTTTGAAAAAATCAGCCTGCCAAGCATCGAAACCGTAACCCCATTCGGCATTAGTGCAGCCTGCGTTGCCTGCGGGGCAGGGGCTTTCCCGGTAATGCATATCGCCGATGTGAATGACCAGGTCGGGTTTGAGTGCGGCCGCGCTTTTGGCGATTTGGGCGAAGGGCCACTTGGCTGCGTCATTGCAGTCCTGAAAGGCGTTTTCTGATGCTTTCAATCGGCAGCCAGTATCGGCCACGATCACGATGCGGCGAATCTCAGACTGCGGTGCCGACAGGCGATGGCCGGCAAGCTCGGCATAGCTTGCGCCCTGGGGCCAAGCTGCTTCACAGGTCAGCACGTCAAAAACGGCGGGCTTGATGTCAAGTTGTCCGCTATCTTGGCGCTCAGAGGGCGTTGCTGCGGCTGCGCGCTGATCCATGCGCTGCGGGGCTTTCCCCTCCCACGCCATATCGGGGCAAACGTTGGCACGTGTCACCACACGAAGCATGGCGCGCTGTCCCTCGCCCTGCACAGTGAAGACCGCTTCTGGTGAGTGGGTGGAGATCGGGGTTGGCGAATGTGAACAGGAGGAAATGAGCAGTGTTGCCAACAGGGGCGCAAGCGAAATACCGAGTTTCTGAAGAGTGAGCATGTCAGCCCTTAATTTTGGTGTGGGTCAAGAAAACTTGGCGCTGCAATTGACGCTTCCATTGACGATTAAAGACAGGCGACCCATATCTGATAAGTGCCAGGTTTGCCCTGCAGCGCTGGTGGCGGTGTGGGGAAGCTTGCCGTTTGTACGGCTTTGATCGCCGCCCGATCTGCAACGCCTAGCCCACTGGGTTGCACGACGCGAATGGCGGAGACTAGGCCATCCAGCAGGTTGAATTCGACCCGGGTTCGCCCTTTGAAGTTCAGCGCCGCTGCCGTGGCAGGCACTTCAAAAGCAGCTTGAACAGCGGCTGCCAGCTTGGCGTTGTAGGCGACGGCAGGGTCAATCGCAGGGGCCGTTGGCTGGGCCAACGGGGGAGGCAGGGGCGGCGCAGATTTGACAGCCAGCACAGGGTTCGGCATCGGCACGGTCACAACGGGTTCAGGGCTCGGTGCTGGGCTCAGCTCAGGCGCAGGCAGAGGGTTCTGGACGGGTGTTGGGACTTGCACTGTGCGCTGCGGTTTAGCGATTGGGACGTGGGGTAGTGGCAGAGTCGGCGGGGGCGTGATTTTTTCAGGCACGCTGGTGTCTATGCTGATGGGCGTGACCTGTTCAGGGGGCACGTTGGGGTGAGCGGCAAGCCAAGCCACCAGGGCCAGCACCACCAGGCCCTCAAGGCTCAAGGCCGCCATGAAAGACTGCCATTGACGCTTGAGATGGGTATTGCTGCGTCCTGGCTGGAGGGCGAGCGTGTTCACTTTGCGATTTGGCGAGCCGCCAACCCGACTTGCGTTGCGCCACCCAGTTTGACCGCATCGATGACCGTCATCACTTGCTGTAGCGAAGCGTCTTCACCGCCTGCCACGGTAACGGCCAATTTGGCTGGGTCACGTGCGCGCACCAGGGCTGTGATGTCGGATGCCGTCACGCCTTGGCCCTCAACATAAAGGATGCCTCCTGTGCGAATCTCAACCAGCAACTTGGGCGAGGGCATCACCGTCGCCGTGGAGCTGGTCGGCAGCTTGGAAACCTGCCCCGTGGTCGGAATCATGCGCAGCGTCATCATGGCGAAAAACACCAGCAGGAAAAGCATGATGTCGATCATCGGGATGATTTCAATCCGCGCTTTGCGTGTTTCAAAATAGCGCATGGTCAAACTTGCCTGTTTTTATTGATCATCACACGGCTTTAAGGCCGCGGCGCGCACCTGTTGTCGTCTGCGCTCCAAAACGACGGTTCAACAACATGAGTTTGATGGTTTCTATCTGGTGCACGATGACCCTCACCTTGGTATTGAGCCCATTGAAAAACACCAAGCCAATCATGGCGATCAGCAAACCCGAGGCGGTGGCAATCAGCGCCTCGGCAATGCCACCGGTGACCTGACT